>JBGPNR010000277.1:0-3286 GCA_041487635.1 Candidatus Udaeobacter sp.
AGATAAACGCATCACACAGGAACTAACGGAGCAGCTCTCGAAAACATTCGTCACGCCGCTGGAGCGCGAGGATATCCAGGAACTGGCGGCTGCTCTGTACAAGATTCCCAAGACCGTGGAAAAAATCGGCGAGCGCATCTTGATCTGTCCCGAGGATTTGCGTGGACACAGTTTTCAAAAGCAGGTTGAGTTGCTCGATCAGGCAGCTGAAACCGTCCTGGCGATGGTGAAACAATTGCGAAAAGGGATCGACGCCCGCACCGCGCGCGAGATGAATGCCAAACTCCAGGGCATTGAAGGCGACGCGGACAAGCTCGAACTGGATCGTCTTCGCGATCTTTTCCAAGGCAGTTACGACTCGAAACAGATTATTTTTCTGCACGACCTTTACGGTCTGTTGGAAAAAGTGATCGACCGCTGCCGCGACGCCGGGAACATCATCCTGCAAGTGGCGCTCAAGTATTCGTAGCAAGCTGATCGCGTGCTCACGTTCATTTCCGTCATTCTCGCGGCGATCATTTTCGAATACAGCAACGGCTTTCACGACGCCGCGAATGCGATCGCCACCGTGGTCTCGACGCGAGTCTTGACGCCGCGCAAAGCCATTGCGATGGCTGCGTTTTTCAATCTCACCGGTGCACTGCTTGGCGGCGCAGTTGCTTCGACCATCGGCCAAGGACTGGTGGACACGAACATCGTCACCATGACAACAGTGCTTTGCGCAGTTATCGCCGCATTTGTGTGGAACATGGCCACGTGGTGGCTCGGTTTGCCCTCAAGCTCAAGCCACGCACTTATTGGGGGCCTCTGCGGGGCTGCGCTCGCTGCGGCGCGCGGCGATTGGTCGGTGATAAAATGGAATGCCGGGATGTGGCCAAAAGTTGTCGTGCCGATGATCACCTCACCATTGGCCGGATTCATTTTCGGGGCATTACTGATGTTCTTGCTTCTTGTCGCGCTGCATCGTTTCACGCCTCACTTTGTGAATTCACTGTTCGGCAAACTTCAAATCTTCAGCGCCGCGTGGATGGCACACAGCCACGGCACAAATGACGCACAGAAAACGATGGGCATTATTACGCTCGCGCTGTTCACCGGCACCAAGGCGGGCAGCTTTGATCATCTCCCGGCCTGGTTAGATTTTCTGAAAACACCGGTTTTCGTTCTGCCAAAATGGGTCATTGGTATTTGCGCCCTGACGATGGCGATAGGAACAGCCGCGGGCGGCTGGCGCATCATTCGCACACTCGGCCACCGCATGGTGAAATTGCAGCCGGTGCACGGCTTTGCGGCAGAAACGACAGCCGCGTTAATCATTCAAGGCGCCAGTTACTACGGCATTCCGCTTTCAACCACACACGTGATCACAACATCAATCATGGGCGTCGGCGCGGTGAAACGTTTCAGCGGAATGAAGTGGACTGTCGTCGAGCGAATTATCTGGACCTGGCTTTTCACGCTGCCCGCCAGCGGTTTGATTGGCTACGCGCTCGCCCGCGCGACAGCAGCGGCTTTCTGACAGTTATTTAAAACATTGTTCATTGCAGATTAGCGACGTTGGCCGCCGTGCAGATGTTCAGAACAAAAGCTTGCCGTATCTCACAAACGCGATCCTTGATTTCTTGTCTGACGTCAGGCGTTTAAGACTTCAACGTCTTTGGATTCACGCGATAGGTCCAATCAGCCCCGAAAGCTTTCGGGGTTGAGGAATTAATGTCACGCAAAACAGCGTCCACACGTGCGCGATTTTGGGACAATGTGCAGACCGGGTCGGTATTTGCAGCGTTTCCGGTCAGCAGTGCGGCCTGACAGCGGCAACCGCCAAAATCGATTTCCTTTTGCGGACAGCTCCGGCACGGCTCCGGCATCCATCTCGTTCCCCGAAATTGATTGAAGCTTTCCGATTCCCTCCAAATCCAATCGAGCGCACGCGCCCGAACATTTTCGAAACGCAAATCAGGAATCGCAGATGAGGCAGTCGGGCAGGGGAGCACATCGCCTAACGGGTTCACGGTGAGATATCGTTGTCCCCAGCCGTTGAGACACGGTTTCGGGCGAGTTTCATAATAATCCGGCAGCACATAAAAAATGTCGATCTTGCCGGCTAACCGACCTTTAGCTTCCATCGCGATTTCTCGCGCACGAGTGACTTGTTCCTGAGTCGGGAGCAACGCTGCGCGATTTAGGAAAGCCCAGCCATAAAACTGCACGTTGGCCAGCTCCACCCTCTCGGCTCCCAGCATCTCCGATAGCTCAATCATTTCCGGCAGGCGATCGATATTGCGCCGATGAATCACGAAATTCAGGCTAAGCGGGATTCCGGCGGCGCGGATTTTCGCAGCGACATCCAATTTTCGGCGATGCGCGCGCGCGCCAGCGATTTCGTCGGCGAGATCGGCGTCGTCCGATTGAAAACTTAGCTGGACAGAGTCGAGGCCCGCATCGCGCAACGCGCCGATGCGGTCATCATCGATGCCGATGCCGCTGGTGATCAGATTCGTGTAGAGATTTGCCTCGCGCGCGGCGTGAACAAGCTCTGCCAGATCCCGACGAACAAGTGGTTCGCCTCCGGAAAAACCAATTTGCAACACGCCGAGTGTCGCGGCGTCGCGAATAACACGTTTCCACTCGTCGGTAGTGAGTTCTCCATTTAGAGCTTGCATGTCGCTGTAGCCGCCGCCCTGTGGGCGGCGCGCGGCCTCGCGCGGCGAAGCGGCTACAGGATTAGAACAGTACGGACAATGCAGCGGACAACGATAAGTGATTTCTGCCAGCAACGCGTACGGGCGTGGCGCGTTCATGTCAGATGTTGTAGCCGGCATCGGTGATGCCGGTTCTTGGGGTCGTTTGTGCTGCCGGGATCAACGATCCCGGCTACAGGTGGCGCGGTCATGTGAGCTCGATCAGCTTTCGCTGATGAAGATCGGTCAGGGTTTCGCGCACATCGGCTGCAAGCGCCGCGACGTCGGAGTCGTATTCTTCAGCCAACGCCCGTACGATCTCGTTCAATGTTCGCCCATTGCAGCGAGAAAGAATTTCCTGCGCGGTTTCGTTTAATTCGACAATGCCTTCCGGGAAGAGCAAAACGCTTTTGCCCGTCGCGGAATCCGTTTGTAGCCGGACTCCTTTCGCAAGGCGCGGCTGGGCTGCATCAGCAATTTCGATAGGCATGGTGAATGGCATCGAGCATGGACCAAAGCACGTCGCATTTAAACTCGAGAGCGCGTACGGCCTCGCGCTGGAGCTCGGGTGTGTTGCAATATTCCAGCGTGATGGCGAGCGCTTC
>JBGPNR010000278.1:0-3282 GCA_041487635.1 Candidatus Udaeobacter sp.
CAGTTCGTGTCTTCTTGTTCGTAAAGGTACGGAACGGCATCGAGTCGAAGCCCGTCCACGCCCATGGACAACCAGAAGTCGCAGACCTTCTCCACTGCGTCGTGCACCGCCGGATTATCAAAATTCAGGTCCGGTTGGTGTGAATAAAACCGATGCCAGTAGTACGCTTTCGCAACAGGATCCCACGCCCAGTTCGACGTCTCGAAATCTTTGAAAATGATTCGCGCATCCTTGTATTTTTCCGGGGTGTTACTCCAGACATAGAAATCCTTGTAGGCGAGATCGTCATTTGAGATGTCCGCGCCGATACCGCTGGGTCCCGCGCGGCCGGAGTCACCGACTCCGGCTACAGCTACAGCGCGCCGCGATTTTTGGAACCACGGATTCTGATCGGAAGTGTGATTAATTACGAGTTCCGTGATGACGCGCAGGTTACGTTGATGTGCAGCGTCCAGAAGCGCACGGAAATCGTCGAGCGTGCCAAAATTCGGATTGACGTCAAAATAATCGGCGATGTCGTAGCCGTCATCGCGCAGAGGGGACGGGTAGAACGGCAGCAGCCAGATCGCAGTGACTCCGAGCTCCTGTAGATAATCCAGTTTTTCGATCAGGCCGCGGAAATCACCCATCCCGTCGCCGTCGCTGTCGCAAAAAGTCTTAACGTGCAGTTCGTAGATGATCGCGTCTTTGTACCAGAGCGGATCGACAGATGTGTCATTGGGTCCCTGTGCCATGCGATTAACTTTTGACGCACAAAACGCGGTGCGCAATCAACCGATTTCGCATTTGCAAAAGTAATGGACGAAGCCCCCTGCGCAGATTAAGACACGCGATTGCATCCTTGTACTCGATTCTTGTTTTTAATTGCTGCAATTCTTAATTACAAATGGAACCACCTGAAGTAATTGCTTCCACCCGCCGCAAGCCAAAGAAACGCGTGCGCCTGTCAGAGTCGGGAGCCCAACCGCGCTCTGTTGCGCCGCAACTCGAACCGGGAGCTCCGAGTGATTTCGAATTGATGAAAGCGATCCAAGCCGGTGACCCCGATGCACTCTCCCAGCTCTACGATCGATACAATGGGATCCTGAAGGCACTTATCCTAAGGGTAATTCACAACGAAGCCGAGGCCGATGATCTGCTGCAGGAGATTTTCATGGAAATCTGGAACCAGGCGAAAAACTTCTCTGCTCAAAAAGGCAAACCGCTTGGGTGGATGGTTACACTGGCGCGGCGCCGTGCGATTGATGGCTTGCGCAAGAAGCAGGCCTATGCGCGTGCGGAGGAACGCTTGCAAAATGAAATCGAACAGCAACCTGATGCGTGGGTGCATAACGCGACTGAGGAAGAGATCGTGCTCAGCGACACGCGCGCTCTCATTCGCAAAGTCATAGCCGGCCTACCACCCCCCCAGCAGCAGGTAATCGATCTCGCATTTTTTAGGGGCATGAGCCAGCGCGAAATCGCGGCCAAAACGAATACACCATTAGGCACGGTAAAGACCAGGCTTGAACTTGGGCTCAAAAAAATTTATGACGGGCTCAAGGAGTTGAGAGATGAACTTTAACGAATTCCAGAACCAGGCTCGGCTCTATGTTATCGGAGCGCTGGAGTCGGAAGAACTCGAGGAATTCGAGAACGCGCGGAAGAAGTTCGGGAAAAAGGGCGAAGAATTCATCACCAAATGCTACGCCTTGCATGAAGCATTTGCCCTAAGTTTGCGTCCGGCGAAAGCGTCTTCCGCAATCAAAGAACGGCTGATGGCCATGGTAAAAGCAAAGCAGCAAGCCTAACTGCTCGGCCTGTTCTCCCTAGCTCTCGAGCTCGCGCAGGATAAATTCCTGGAGAAAACCGTAGAAGTTTACCTGAAACAAACTCAGGTCCCGGCGCGATCCGATGGGTGAGCGAAAGTGATCGTTCAGTTCCTTTTCGGTAAAGTTATTTTTTGCGGCTATCACAAGGCGCGCCTGATTAAGCGCGTTCAGCCATGCATCGGCGTGCTTGGCAGGAATGCGAAGCGTGCGGTTTGCAAAGCTTTTTTCATTGCCGTTCAATTGCTGCAAATCTGCCGCCACCGTCTCTGTCGCCGTCTGGAAAAGACGCCGTAGCTCGGGTTCGACATATATTCTCCACTCCGCGCACAATTCTGTTTGTTTTCCATTGGATGGCGGACTGAAGAGGCGTTGTTCGGCCGACTGTACGCCGTCCGGGTTCGCGCTTGCCGGAATTTGCCGAAGGAGCTCTGCAAGAAAGGGGTCCAGTTCGGAAATCTCGATGTGGTCGTTGCGCCGTCGAATTTCCATATCAGCACGTCTTCTCCAGGGTGGCAAGCAGGAGGTAACCATGCAGCTGTTGCACATATAGCTCGGCCCGCTCGCGCATCCCGCTCCACAAAATCGACCGGCCTTTCTGATGCACTTCCAACATGTGTCTCTCCGCCTTCTCGCGTGGATAACCGAAGACCCGTTGGAAAACCATCGTCACGTAACTCATCAAGTTCACCGGATCATTGTGGACCACCACCTGCCACGGAACATCGAGCTCGTCTTCCGAACGCGTTTCTTGTTCGACCGTAGGCTCCGCCGTGGTCATGGTTCCCGCCTTCTCGTTCGAGATGGGAAAGATTCCCTCATTAGCTTTGATCTGCGCCTGGCATCCAGTGTCCTGCCATGGCCCGCAACTCATGGTAAAAAGGCTAACATACAGAGCGCTCAGTTCAAACAACCTGTAGCCGGCATCGGCGATGCCGGATCGTGGAGATTCGTTCTACCGGGATCATCGATCCCGGCTACAGTCGCGCAGGATCCTTGCCTGCATTTTCTCCATTCTGCGTGCGCCGGGCTGTGTTCGATCATCGAATCCGTGCAGATGTAAAAGGCCATGAACTATGTACAGCTGAAGCTCGCGCATCAGCGAGTTTCCAAACGCACGGGCGTGTCGTTTGGCCGTCTCAACGCTGATAAAAATTTCACCGTGTTGAAATGTTAGCACGTCGGTCGGACCCTTTTGGCCGAGAAACTGCCGATGCAACCGCGACATCCGGCGATCGGAAATGAGCCAGACGAAAACGTTCCGTAACTTCGTCAGTTCAGTCTCTTTTGGCTTATGCGTTTCCAGGCAACAGCGCACCGCTTTCGCCGCGAACTTTTCAAGGCCGGACGCATTAAGTGAAATCTTTCGCTGCAGATTACGAACGCTAATCTGCGGCGGCACAACGAATTTCGGATTATTCCTCAGCCCCATTTCGCTGCCTGTCATTCCGAGCGGAGCGAAGCGCAGTCGAGG
>JBGPNR010000279.1:0-3278 GCA_041487635.1 Candidatus Udaeobacter sp.
CCTCTCGTTTGCTTTCGGGCGTAAGAAAATCACCGCGGATCGCTGACAACAAACTCAACAACCCGTCGGCAGTCGCTTCATTGTTTATCGCGCGCTCGTGTGCACCGTGGTCTTCCACGCCTCGCCGGAGTTCAACCCCGTCAACTTGCGCTTCCCGCAGAACCGTCCGCGCATATTCCACTCCCACAAAATCGAGCAGTAAATTAGCCGCGAGATTGCTGCTTCCACAGATCATTGCGTGTGCAAGCGCGGATATCTTCGTGGTCCGTCCAATGGCCGCATACAGCTCCGGCGTCGCGTCGCGATCTTGGCTGACGCGAAAGACTGATCCATCTGCTGCGCTGAAGAAACGGTTTCGCACGTGTAACGAGTCATCGAGCCGAAGGCGGCCTTCGTCTGCCGCTCGAAACACTGCAAGAAGCACTGCCACTTTGATCGTGCTTGCAGCATGAAACCACCGATCGCCCCGTAGAGAAAATCGGAAACCGCTCTCAAGGTCGTGGACGGCCACTGCGATCGCTCGCGCCTTGCTTTCGCCACTCAATCTTTCCAATTCTTCATTTAAGGGGCTGGCAAGGTTCACGCGTAACATCGAAGTGCTCTTTACATACCCATCCGGAACTCGCAAATTCACCGATGCCAAATCTGGCCACCTGGATGCGTCCGAAGGATGAAAAATGGTTTCAGCCATTTTTCGCGAATCATCCTGACGTTCATGTTTTCGACGCGCGCAAAGGAGGCGTTCCGCTTGAGAAAATGGACGGTCTTCTGCTCACTGGCGGTTCCGATATTTCGCCGGAATTTTTGCGCCAGAAAGTCGACGATCCGTCGGTGCTAAGCAAAGACATGGACTCAGAGCGCGACCGCTGGGAATTTAAGGCTGTGCAGAAAGCGCTTTCGCGTGGACTCCCGATTCTCGCAATTTGCAAAGGTCTTCAGGTATTCAACGTCGCCCTGGGCGGGACGCTCAAGCTGGATATCAAAGGCCACAATCTACCGCATCAACATGAACGCGATGTTCAACCGTTACGCAGCGCGCGCCGCGCGTCTCACCGTTTTCCAAAGGTGAACAGCGCGCATCACCAGGCGATCGAACAATTGGGCGACGATTTGGAAGTGGAAGCCTGGGCTGCACATGACGGCATCATCGAGCAGGTTCGCCTGCGCAAATATCCATTTGGCCTCGCTGTGCAATATCATCCGGAGCGCAGCCGGATTTACGACTCGCTATTCGAGGATTTCTTTGTGCGATTGGAATCGTCGAAGCGTTAACTCAGAATTGTCATTCTGATCCCGCAGTCGCGGGAGAAGAATCTCTGATTAGCGATCACGCCGTAGCCTTCGGCAAAGGCGGCTCATTTCCCACGATCACTTCCAACTTAATTTCCTGGAACGCGAGCTGATCATGGATGAGAGCGAGCAATTCGAGCGCGCGAGCGTCGGGCATGTGGACGCAACGCACTTCAATCCGCGCCGGTTTGCCGGCCAGTTCTGGGTGCGACTCTGCCATTTCGCCGTCGAGCAAAAATGAAACGTAAGCGTTGAACCGCTCCTGTAACGCGAGCAATTGTTCATCAGAGCCGTTCCATTCGTCAGCCTCATTCATCACGAGAACGACTTCGCCCGTCTTCGCCTCATGCGCGATCACATCGATTACACCGACACGATCTTTGAGTTTTGAATCTTGCGGCTTCATGTCCATTCCGGTGATTCAACTTCGGCGTTGGACGTTCGATCTTGGATGTTCCACGTTCAACAAAAACCAATGAGTGATGATCTCACAGCTGATGAAATTCGCGCCTTGCTAAAACTGGAGCCGCACGCCACGTGTGGATTCGTGCGGGTGAGTTTCATCAGTAACAAGCAAATCGCGCCCGGCGGGCTCCCGGCACCGTTCGTTGATGGCCGGCCGGCAGGCTCCGCACTCTATTTCATGGTCACACCGGATGCGCCGGTGCGCCTGCACCGCATCCGTAATGACCAGCTTTATCACCATTACCTGGGTGATCCGATCGAGGTTTTGATGCTTCACGAAAGCGGCGCAACCGAGCGCGTCATTGTCGGACCCGACCTGCGCGCCGGTCAACGCGTGCAGCTTCTTATCCCTGGCAATACATTTCACACTGCGCGAGTCATCGGCCAGCGCAATTGGTTCCTCGGTGCGAGCACCGAATGGCCCGGCGTAGAACAAGTCGACATCGAGGTCGGTGATGTGGACGCGCTGGCTGCGAAATATCCGGACGCCGCGGCCGATCTGCGCGCATTCCAATAAGGTAGCGGCGATTGACCCTGTTCAGCGCCAAAGGCGCTGCATTCAGCGGCAGCCTGGGGCAACGCCCCAGGATTAATTGTCACCGAGCCACCAGCGCTGAAAGCGCGATTCACGTCCGGCGCAAAACATTGAGAATAATCGACCTCACTGAAACGCGCTTTCAGCGCTTGGTTACATGCTAATCTGGATTCCTGGGGCGATGCCCCAGGCTATGATAAGAGTGCCTTTGGCGCTAAACACACATGATTGACCTCAATCGCAGACGAGAGAACTTTGTGTCGCGATGGCAAAAGCAAAACGTACAGGTCGATTGACACTTCTTGGGCGAACCGAAGCAAAACTGCCTGCTTCGCCCGCAGAAGCGCGGCTTGAAACTTTTCCGAATCCCGCACCCAATCGCAATTATCGGATTCATTTTGAGACGGACGATTTCACTTCCGTCTGTCCGGTCACCGGTCAGCCCGATTTTGCAAGAATCGAAATCGATTACGTACCGGATCGGCTCTGCGTCGAGAGCAAGTCGCTGAAATTCTATCTCGCCTCCTATCGTAACGAGCGCGCATTCAATGAAGCCGTCACAAACCGCATTCTTGACGATTTCGTCAAAGCCTGTGCGCCGCGCGAGGCAATCGTCACGGCGCAATTCTCCGCGCGCGGCGGGATCGCCCTCACTGTCCGCGCCGAGTATCCGGACAAACGCAAAACCGCTCGCGAATTGCAAAACTCGAAATCCTAATATCGAAATCCGAAACAAATCCGCATTAAGGTTCGAAATTTTCAAACTGCGGGCTGAAGCAATCGTTTTGGATATTCGGATTTTGAATTTTGTGTTTGTTTCGAGTTTCGGATTTCGAATTTCGAATTTGGTTTCTCTATGAAGCGAGCGGTCATTCTCCTAAGTGGCGGAATCGATTCGACAACCACGCTGGCAATCGCAATCGCAGAGGCCTACGAAACATACGCCCTGTCCTTTGATTACGGCCAGCGCCACCAGATCGAAACGGAA
>JBGPNR010000280.1:0-3244 GCA_041487635.1 Candidatus Udaeobacter sp.
TCACCGCGCAGTTGGGGAAGCTGAGACAGGCGCGCGCAGGCCTGAAGTAAAAATTATTTTCTGCTCGTTTATCCGCGCGCCGCGCTTTTGAAAAAATTCCCTTAGCTCGGGCGTGTAGAAGGTCCCGTCGTATTCCTGATTTAATTCAAGCCAGACCCGGCCGCGCGCCGTTAGGTGCTTTGCAAGGTCCTCGAGAAAGAATTCCCACTCTGGCACCTGCCAAAGACCAGGCATTTTATGTTCGTTGAAGCAAACCATGAAGGCAGTGATGAGGTCGAATTTTCGTCCGACGTCGGGGAGAGGCCGAAAAGCTTCAATTCGTTGGACTACACGATGGACGCCGAGGAGTCGCGTAATTTCGCGGAACATGGTTAAGCGGTCCATATCAAGACCAAGTCCGGAATGACCGAGCAGTTGCGCAATGTAGAGGAAATATCCTGCGCCGCAGCCGAGATCCAGAATCCGCTTCGGTCGCGACAAATCGAGTTCGAGCTCGCGAATCCGGCGGATATTGATTTCGATCCAACGCTCCAGATCGAGATATTTTGGCCAGTCCGCGCCGGGATTTGCGACAGCATATCGCTGACGAATCTGCTCGAAACCAGCCGGATCGATTGTTTCAATGACCCGTTTTGTATTAAGCGGGAAGCGATTCGTTCGCAGCAATCTGAGCGTATGCTTTCTCGCGCTGGCTAGGCTTTGGCCATCTACAAGCTTTCGTATTTTGTGGCGAAATCGCACTCGACGATAGATCACAGCTTGTAGCGAAGCGCAACAATTTCAATTAAACTGCAACAAGATGAGCCTCTGGAAAAAGCTGCTCTGGTTCGGCGTGGCTGCGCTGGGAACATGGTCGGTAGCCATGCTGGCGTTATCTCGCGGCGAGCAGATCAGCGCACTCTGGATCGTTGCCGCTGGATTTTGCGCGTTGTCGATCAGCTATCGTTTTTACAGCAAGTGGCTGGCGACAAAGGTGCTCGTGCTCAACGAGGCGCGAGCGACGCCGGCAGTCCTGCAAAACGACAACAAGGATTATGTGCCAACGAACCGATGGATGGTTTTCGGACATCACTTTGCAGCGATCGCTGGTCCCGGGCCGCTGGTCGGGCCGGTACTCGCGGCACAGTTCGGGTTTCTTCCCGGGACCCTTTGGATTTTGATCGGCGCAACCCTCGGCGGCGGTGTGCACGACATGATTGTTTTGTTCGCCTCAATTCGACGCGGCGGAAAAACACTCGGACAAATGGTGAAAGACGAAATCGGGCCGGGCGTGGGCGTGCTCGCTCTCGTTAGCGTCCTCGCGATCATGATTATCCTGCTCGCGGTTTTGGCGTTGGTGGTGGTTCAAGCTCTCGCAGAAAGTCCCTGGGGTGTTTTCACCATCGCTGTGACCATCCCTCTGGCGCTGATTATGGGCATTGCGCTGCGCACAGGAAAAGTAAGCGTCATCGCCGTTACGATTTTCGGATTACTCGGCCTGGCGTTCGGCGTGTGGGGCGGACAATTTCTCGCACACTTTCCCGCGATTGAAGGCTGGTTCCGTCACGATCAGAGATGGCTGGCGTGGGCCATCATGCTCTATGGGCTGGCCGCATCGATTCTGCCTGTGTGGATGTTGCTCACGCCACGCGATTATCTCAGCACATTTTTGAAACTTGGCACCGTCGCCCTGCTCGCGGCCGCGGGCGTGCTGATTAATCCGACGCTGCAAATGCCGGCGATCACAAAATTCATAGACGGCAGCGGCCTTGTCTTTGCGGGTCCAGTGTTCCCGTTCGTCTGTATCACCATCGCCTGCGGGGCGGTCTCAGGATTTCACTCTCTGATTGCCTCCGGCACCACGCCAAAAATGATAAGACGCGAGTCGCGAATCCGAAGCATTGGCTACGGCGCAATGGTGACCGAGATGATGGTCGCTTTGATGGCAATGATCGCCGCGTGCGTGCTGCAACCGGGAGAATATTTAGCCATCAACACGAAAGGCGCGCCCACGGAAGTCGTTGCAAGAGTTTCGGGTGCGGGTTTTCCCGTGACAGAGGCGGAAATGCAGAAGCTCGCGACGGACCTTGGGGAATCCACCATGTTTAATCGCGCAGGCGGCGCGCCGACTTTCGCAGTCGGCATGGCCCATATGTTTGCGCGAGTCTCCGCCAAGCCGACCGCGCTGGCGCTGTGGTATCACTTCGCCATCATGTTTGAGGCATTGTTTATTCTCACGACCATCGACGCTGGCACGCGCGTAGGGCGTTTTCTGCTTCAGGATTTCCTCGGCAACGTCTGGCGTCCTCTTGGCAATACACGTTCGTGGAGCGCGAATTTTTTCTCGAGCCTGTTATTGGTGGCGGCATGGGGCTGGTTTCTATATGCGGGCGTGATTGATCCGCTTGGTGGCATCAACTCACTTTGGCCGTTGTTTGGACTTGCTAACCAATTGCTGTCGGTCGTGGCGCTTTGCCTCGGCACAACGCTCCTCATCAAGATGCACAAAAGCCGGTATCTGTTCGTGACGCTCGTGCCGCTTTGCTTCATGTGCGCCGTCACTTTCTCCGCCGGTTATCTGAAGGTCTTTTCGTCCGATCCGAGGCTTGGTTTTTTGAGCGGCGCGGAGTCGCTCTTGCGTGAGGCATCGGGAATGGCAGACCCAACCAAGGCTGCTGAGTTGACGCGTCAGGCAGGCGTCTGGCGATTCGATGCGGTGGTTGCTGTTTTCTTTCTCGTGCTCGTGCTCGCGATCGTAATCGGCTCTGCGCGCCAATGGTGGCAGCTAATTCGCGGAACACGGCGTGTTGTTCTGCACGAAAGCAAATTCGTGCCAATCACCGCGGCGCAACTGGCAGAATTCTAGGCTGGATCTTCAGCGGGCTTGATTTTCGTCCCACTTGTTGCTGGGATTGCAAATGTGCTTGCTGATGATCAGGTGACGTCCGTGACTGGAGTTGAGCCGGCGGCTGCCGGACAAAATGGTGGGATGGCTTTCGCGACAACTCACTGGAGCGTGGTGCTGACGGCGCAAAGTGAATCACCGGAGGCACAGGAAGCACTGGAGAAACTCTGCCGGATTTATTGGCGACCTGTTTACAGTTTCGTCCGCCGACAAGGCACCGGCCCCGAGGAAGCGGAGGATCTCACCCAAGGATTTTTTGCGCTGTTACTGGAACGCCGAGATCTGGATGCTGTTCGCAAGGAGAAAGGACGCCTGCGTTCTTATCTGCTGACGGCAGTTAAACATTTCCTCGCCAGCGAA
>JBGPNR010000281.1:0-3234 GCA_041487635.1 Candidatus Udaeobacter sp.
GAAAAACTTGTCTGCGCCTTGCGATTCTAGCGCGAGGAGATTGCGCTGGATCGCTCCGGCACTGGCGGCGGAGATATTTCCATATTGCGTTTTGAATTGATCGGCATTGTCCGCGACGTATTGCAACATCGAGCGCAAATCTTTGAGATCGAGAAGCAGCAATCCATTTTCATCCGCGATTTTGAAAACCATATTGAGTACGCCTTCCTGCGTGTCATTCAATTCAAGCAAACGCCCGAGCAGCAGCGGACCCATTTCGGAAACGGTAGCGCGGACAGGGTGCCCCTGTTCTCCGAACACATCCCAAAACACGACCGGGCAGGCTTCCCCTTTGAAATCGTCGATCTTCAGCTCCTTCGCCCGTTCGACCACTTTCGGATTGTTTCCGCCCGGCTGGCTTAATCCCGCGAGATCGCCTTTCACGTCAGCCATGAAGACCGGCACGCCTCGCGCGCTGAAATTTTCCGCAAGCGTTTGAAGCGTCACTGTCTTTCCAGTTCCCGTCGCGCCGGCAATAAGGCCGTGGCGATTGGCCATTTTGGGCAGGAGAAAGATCGGTTCCTTCGATTGCGCAATGAGGATGGGTTCAACCATGGTTGGGCATTAAGATTTTGGCCAATCGCTGGGTGATTGTCCAGCGCTGGTCGCACGCCAATGGCGAGCACCGGTCAGCGACCGCGCAGCTACGGCGCGCGTTTTGGCCAGGCGCCAAGGACGAGGCCGCTAATCGAGAAAGCCACAAATGGCCGGCCCATGTCGATCAAGATTAACGGCCATGGATTTGTCTCGAAATCCGAGAACACGGCGATCGTTGAGTATTCGACGAAAAGAAATGCGAACCAGCACAGGAGGGCGATTTTTAATCCGGCGAGCGCGCTCGTGGCGTTGAGCCGGTTAATCAACCATGCCAAGGCATAGTTGACGACGATAGACGCGACAAACGCGAGCAAGTAAGCGGAGACATTGTGCGTCCGCTCGATGTCGGTCATCGTTCTGGCGTGAAGATTCAACCACTTCTCGCCAAAGATCGCGTACCAGCCCCAGCCGACGAGAAAATAAACCACGACCAGAATCCAAACTGCGAGATGATTGATCTTCGTGTTCACAAAACTTCGCCGGATTATCGAGGCGTCGGAAGTTCGATTGCAAGCAGATTCCAGCGCTGACGGAGCGCCATCCAACCCTCACCCTCCCCTCTCCCTTGAGAAGGGAGAGGCGACCTATTGCACCGCTCAACCGACAATGAAGAACATTCGTAATTGCAGGATCAGTAGAGATACGGCTTGGAAAGTGGAAATGCGTTCTTAATCAATTCGAGGCGCGGTTTTGCATTATCCGCGATCACGACTTCCACGACATCGAATCGAAAAAGAATGTCGGGATTATCGAGCATTCGCAGCCAGGCCAGCGCACCGCGCGAAATTCGCTTCTGTTTTTCGCGATCCACCGCTTCGAATGGCCGGCCGAAATCTTCGCTTGCGCGTGTCTTTACTTCCACAAATACCAGCGTGTCATTGTCGCGGCACACAACGTCGATTTCGCCGCCACTGCGTCCACGGAAATTGCGCAACAGGATTTTGTAACCACTACGCTTCAGGAACCGGCACGCTAACTTCTCGCCGCGCGCTCCGCGACGGAGATGACCGGATTTGGACAAGTTCGTCCAACGCGAGAAGTGGTTGCGCCACCGGCTCGAAAGATCGGCGATGGATCGGACAAGGGCCGAATTCATGGAGCTTCAGCAGATGCAGTTCAGTTCCGTAACCTTTGTGCTGGGAGAAGCAATACTGAGGGAATTGAGTGCAAAAGTCACGCATCATCCGGTCGCGCGTCACCTTGGCGATGACGCTGGCGGCAGCGATGCTCAGGCTAATGCAATCGCCGTCGATGATGGCCGTCTGCGGCAACGGAAAAGGGATGACGGGCAGCCCATCGATCAAAACGTGATCTGGCGGTTCAATCAGGGCTTCGATCGCCAGACGCATGGCGCGATGGCTCGCGCGCAGGATGTTGATCCGATCGATCTCGATGGAATCAATAATGCCGACAGTCCATCTGACTTCGGGATTAGAGACCAGGTCGCAATAAATCTCTTCGCGCAATTCTGGCGCGAGCTGTTTCGAATCGTTCAGGCGGCGATGACGGAATTTTTCGCGGAGAACCACTGCGGCTGCGACGACTGGACCCGCCAATGCCCCGCGGCCCGCTTCGTCAATCCCGGCAATCCGCGCGACTCCGATTGCGCGGAGTTTTTTCTCGTAACGAAATCCGCACCGCCGATACATCCGCACAAATCATTGGCAGGTTTGCGCGAAGTCACAAGTGACATGTGACGACCAGAACAAAAAGCCGGTAGGGCGCGTCACTCCGTGCGCGCCGAGTGCACGGCACAGGAGTGCCGTCCCTACCAAAACACCGATCACTCTCTTACCGCTGTTGCTTCCTTGCCTTTGCGACCGCGAAGATAATTTAGTTTGGCGCGACGAGCGCGGCCTTGTTGCTCCACTTCTACCTTTGCGATCCGCGGCGAATGCAACGGGAAAACTCTCTCGACGCCCTCACCATAAGAGATGCGCCGAACGGTGAACGTTTCGTTGAGTCCACGTCCTTTACGGCCAATCACTACGCCGGTAAATATCTGGATTCGTTCTTTGTCTCCTTCCACGACGCGCGTGTGAACACGTACGCTATCACCCACGGAAAACGGCGTCAGATCACCTTTTTGCTGTTCTTTCTCGATGACGTCGATAATGCGATTCATAAGGTCGTGCCACCCCGCGCTACTGCGGGGGCGCACACTCTCATTCGGAGGCACGGATTTTGCAACCTGAATTCGCGGTCCTGATCATCGTCGAGAATACGAGCACGACGACGATTACGAGCACGAGGATGCGCAGAAATTCTCTGTGAAAATCTGCGGAATCTGTGGCTAATTCCAATTCCCATTCGCGCCCGTAGCTCAACTGGATAGAGCGTTGGCCTCCGGAGCCAAAGGTTGTGGGTTCGACCCCCGCCGGGCGTATGGCTTCGCCACTGAAAAGTGATCAGTGACGAGTGACTAGAGAGAATGTCGAGATCGACTCGTCACGTGTCACTCATCACTCGGCACCAGGAAATTTTCGCAATGCGAAAATTTCGTCATCCCAGCGCTTCGATTCGGACAAGCAAATCTTTTTTGCTCGTGACGCCGGTGACTTGGTCGCGCAGTTGGCCGTTCTTGAAAAAGAGCAGGGC
>JBGPNR010000282.1:0-3233 GCA_041487635.1 Candidatus Udaeobacter sp.
AGGAGCACAAACCGCGGCGCGCGACTTGGATTTCGCAGGGCAAGCCCCGGCTGCTGGGAAAGGCTCGTCGATCTAAAGGTCTCCAATGTACGTAAAATCGCCCATTCCACGCAAAAAAGCGCGGATTGAGATCATCCCGTTGATCGACATCATGTTCTTTTTGCTCGCCAGTTTCATGATGGTGAGCTTGAGCCAGGTGCATATGAAAGGGATTAAGGTGAATCTGCCCTCGGGTGTTTCAGGACAGACGCAGACAAAGCGCGAGTACATTAGCGTTTCTGTTGATAAGGACGGCCATTACTTCTTCGATAAGGACGAAGTGAAAGACGAAGAACTCATGAGTCGCCTGCGCAAGGTGCACGATTCGGCTCCTGAAGCGAAGGTGTTCGTTCGCGGTGATCGGGACTCGGTTCATCTGAACGTTACTCATGCGCTTGATATAATCCGCTCGTCTGGTTTTTATAAGATCTCGTTTGAAATTAGGAGCGAATCGCTCAAGGGAGTTCCGGGACCATCCCAGTAATCGCACATGGCAAAATTGGAAGTAAAACCGCTAATTTACCGGCCACCGCCTCGGTGGTATTTCTGGACCGCCCTTGGCGCTGCATTGGCGATCCACCTCACAGCGGTTGCAGTTTCTCAAAGACATGAGGCCCTTGCGGTAGAGCTTCCTCCACAGCCGCCGACTGTCGTCGAGGCAGTATTGGCGCCACCTGAATCCACTCCGCCGCCAGAAGATATTCCGATCCCAGAACCTCCTCCTCCGCCAGACATTCAACCGGAGTTCGTCGAAGAAAGAACACCGCCACCGCGGCAGCTACAGAGCGCGCAAAAATTTACGCCAATCAAAGCCCCTGGGCCGATGTCGATGTCTCGAGCAAAAGCGCTCGCCTTGTATGCGCCGAAACCCCAGTATCCTTACGAGGCGCGATCGCGGCACGTCACCGGGAGTGGAGTGATCGTCGCCCAAGTGGATGCAGCTAGCGGCAACGTCACTAGCTGTTCTGTCTCGCAAAGCACCGGGAGTCCCATTCTGGATAACGCCGCCACTAGCGCGTTTCGGCAGTGGCGATTTAGACCTGGAACAGTTTCCAAGGTTAACATTCCCATCACTTTCACCATGACCGGCGCGTCGTACTAAATCCCACAATATGAGAGTACATTCGCCAGTTCCGCATAAACGAGCGCGTATCGAGATCATTCCTTTGATCGACATCATGTTTTTTCTGCTTGCCAGCTTTATGATGGTGAGCCTGAGCCAGGCTCACATGAAAGGTATCCGCGTGAATTTGCCGGCTGCGGTAGGGCCCCCGCCAAGCGGGATAAAGGATTTTATTTCCATAAAAGTGCTGGAGGGAAATGCTGTGTTCTTCGATAACCAGTACGTAGCAGACGACCAAGTCCTGCCGCGCCTGTTTCAGCTTCACAGGGCAAATCAAGACATCAAAATCTCGATCAGCGCAACGCCGATGGCCATCTACGGTGATGTCATCGGAGTGCTCGACAAGGTTCGCTCGGTCGGAATCACAAAGGTCGGTTATCAGATTAGAGCAGCTTCTGGCGTTGCGCCTGCAGGTGCTGCGCCGCCGGCAGGTGCCGCACCACCACCACCACCACCGCCCAAACCCTAGGCTGCAGGAGCCGTTAGTCTCCTACGATTGAATATCCCGATCGCTTTTTTGGTGATCGGGGCGGACTATCAAGAATGCGCCTAATTTTTCCAAGGCGCGAGCCCTGTGGCTCAATTGGTTTTTTTCCGCAGGTTCAAGCTCACCAAAGGTTCGTTGGAAGCCGTTTGGAATAAAAATCGGATCATATCCAAATCCGTTCGACCCGCGCGGTCGATCAGCGATTCGTCCCTCAACAAGCCCTTCAAACATTCCGAGAACCTCGCCTTTGCGCGCCAGCGCCAGCACGCAACGGAATCGAGCGCGACCTGGGTCCTTCGGAGCGGCAACTCGGCCAAGTTGCTTCAATAACTTCTCAATTTTTTCGTTGTCACTCGCGTCCGGTCCCGCGTAACGGGCGGAGTAAATCCCCGGCGCGCCACCGAGAGCATCGACCTCCAACCCAGAATCGTCCGCAACGACAAAGCCGGATATGTGCTTCGAAACTGTCACAGCTTTGAGAATTGCGTTATCTTCAAAGGTTTTTCCCGTCTCCGCAATGTGGGGAATCTCAGGATGGTCAGCCAAATCGTTCACTTGGAACTGCGGCCCGAGAATCGTCTGGATTTCTGCGGTCTTATGCGCATTGCGCGTTGCGAACAAGAGCTCGATCACAACTCAAATGAATCTGGAAACCGAGAATCCGAGAGTAAATTTTAGTTTCTTTTCTTCGTTTCCTGGGTTCCTGATTGAAATGCGATGAGCAGCGAACGGCGCAAACCATATCCATTCGACAAGATCGAACCGAAATGGCAAGCCATTTGGGAGGAGCGGCAGCCTTTTCACGCGCCCAATCCTGGTGAAAAAGGTTTCGATCCAGCGAAACCGAAATTTTATGTCCTCGATATGTTTCCCTACCCGAGCGGGGCGGGGTTGCACGTTGGACATCCCGAAGGTTATACCGCAACGGACATCATTGCTCGCCACAAACGGATGCGTGGCTTTAACGTTTTGCATCCAATGGGTTGGGACGCGTTCGGTTTGCCCGCCGAGCAATATGCAGTAAAAAGCGGTCAGCATCCCGCCGTCACCACGCGCGAGAACGTCGCGAAATTCAAAAGCCAACTAAAGCGAATCGGTTTTTCCTATGATTGGCAACGAGAGATCAACACGACCGACCCGCGCTACTACAAGTGGACGCAGTGGATTTTTCTCCAGATCTACAACTCCTGGTTCAATCCGGAAACGAAGCGAGCCGAGCCGATTTCAACTTATCGGGGCGCTGATCCGGACAGTGTTCGGCTCGCGTATGTTGCTGAAGTCCCGGTCAACTGGTGTCCAGAGTTGGGCACGGTTTTGGCCAATGAGGAAGTCGTGGACGGAAAAAGTGAAGTTGGCGGGTTCCCGGTTGTTCGAAGGCCGATGCGTCAGTGGATGTTGCGCATCACGGCGTATGCGGAGCGATTGCTTGATGGGCTCGACGAACTTGATTGGCCCGAAGGAATCAAATTGCTTCAGCGCAATTGGATCGGCCGCAGCGAAGGAGCGGAAATCGATTTCAAAATCGACAAAAGCGATCAAAAGATTCGCGTTTTTACCACGCGTCCCGACACGCTTTACGGTGGG
>JBGPNR010000283.1:0-3222 GCA_041487635.1 Candidatus Udaeobacter sp.
AAATCGATACGCCTCGCCGTAGGCGACGAGCAAGGCCGCGAGAACCAACCAAAACAGCTTTCGTCGGACGATCATTCTTCGCTCTGTCGACGCTTCCCTCTGGGAAGCGCGGTGCACGGGTAGGCAATAGGACTCACCCCCGCGTTTCGCAGAGCGAAACGTCTACTTTCCGAACCAGCGGTAGAAGCTCTGGTAGTGGCCGATCCCGCTGCGGTAATTGACGTAGGTCGCCAGGGCGAGGAGTGGAAAATTCTGGCGATACATGTCGTACTTCAAATAAAATACGCCCGGAAAACCGGTGCCTGTGATTTGCTCTTCATCCCACGAGCCGTCGGGGTTTTGTGAGCGAAGCAGGTACCGCAAGCCCCGCTGAATACTCGGCCGATCAAGATCGCTGCATGCACATATTCCCATGATTGCCCATGCTGTTTGCGATGCGGTGCTCTCGCCTATGCCTTTAGTGGATGGATTTTCGTAAGTCCCGCAGGTCTCACCCCACCCGCCATCGTTGTTTTGACAACTCTCCAGCCAATCACGGCCGCGCAGTATCCAGTCCTGCGTCATATCTTCGCCGATTGCGCGCAAGCCGCGTAGTACCTGCCAGGTGCCGTAAATGTAATTGACTCCCCAGCGGCCATACCACGAGCCGTCCTCATCTTGAGTATCAACCAGGTATTTGATAGCGTCGCGGACGCACCTGGCGTTGCGATCGAATCCGATGTAACCAAGCAGCTCAAGGGTGCGCGCAGTCAGATCACTGCACGTTGGATCGAGAATCGCGTTGTGATCCGCAAACGGCATATCCTCCAGCCAGGGAGTTGTGACATTTTTGTCGAACGCTCCCCAGCCGCCATCGCGACATTGGAAACTGAGCTGCCAGCCAAGCGCGCGACGAAACAGCTCGTTGAGTGACTGCCGGTCTTTCGGTTGAACCAGCCGCATCGCCATTAACACCATCGCCGTGTCGTCCGTGTCCGGATAATAAACATTGTTGTACTCGAACGCCCAGCCGCTAGCTTCGGGATACGGATTGTTTACCGCCCAATCACCGCGGATGCGGACTTCCTTGCTGATTAGCCAATCCGCGGCCTTCTGTAGCGCGGGATGCTCCGGCGAAACACCGGACTCGGCCAGGGAAATGACACTAATGGCAGTGTCCCAAACAGGAGACAGGCAAGGTTGAATGCGAAAATCTTCCGGATCATCGACAAACAGCCCCACAAAATCTTTTTCGGCTTTGGCGTAAACCGGATTCGTTTTGGTGTAGCCGAGCACGCGCAGAGCAATCAGGCAGTTCAGCATTGCTGGATACACCGCGGCCAGGCCATCGCTGCCTTCGCCAATCCGTTCAACTATCCAGCGTTCCGCTTCTTCAAGCGCGCGCCGGCGCAGCGGCCGAATACGAAGCGGCCGCAGAAATTTGAAAATATCATCTACTCGCAGAAAGAAATTCCGCCAAGTCCAGAACTTCTCGCTCCGAGGCAAACGCAAATCGCTTTGCTCAGTGCCGAGCGGATAGAGCTCATGTAATTGCTTGTCGCCCGGCAAAACGCGAGTCGGTTTAAAATGGTTGATGATCGCCAGCGGCACGAGCATCGCGCGACTCCATGACGACATTTTGTAAATGTGAAATGGCGCCCACCGTGGCAAAAGAACCATTTCTACTGGGATCGCTGGCAAGAATTGCCACGGGAACTGGCCCAACAGCGCAAGATAAAGCTTACTGAACGTGTTCATCTGCGGAATGCCTCCGCGACGCATAATACTGGCACGCGCCTCGCGCATATACGGGGCGTCCACCGAGCAACCGGCGAGTTTCAGGGAAAAATACGCTTTGACCGACGCGTTAATCTCGCTCGGGCCGCCATGATAAATGTTCCACCCGCCATCCGGCAATTGGTGCTTGAGAATGTTGCGAACGCAGCGCCGCTGCAATTGAGCGTCCACCTCGCCGCACCAGTGCATGAAAACGACGTAGTCCGAACAAAGGGTGCTATCGACAATCAGTTCACCGCACCAATGGCCGTCGGCTTTTTGCTGGCGCAGCAGGTTCTCTTCTGCACGCGTAATCGCTCGCGTGATCTCTTCATACGCCGGCAAATAAGCCTCAGATATCTCGGCTGGCGCGCTCGGCAGCACTATCAACTCCCTCGACGAATCCGCCATGTCCGTCTTACGAGGCTTGTGCAGTTGGTTCCGCTCGCTTCCCGGTGATGTGACCGTTTCCTGAACTCACACCATTAAAAGCGAGAACTTCGCTGCCCCTGCCAGCAGCTCTCGGCTTCGCGCCAAAGTTGAATTTGATTGTTTTCCAGGTGTCGCCGCGCTGCGCTTGCAGTCCCAACGTCGCCGTCGGTTCATAGCCGCAATGCACCATGCAATTTTCGCAGCGGCTGTCGCGCGCCACCCCATTCACGACGCCATATCTGTCCCATTCCGTCTTTTCCAGAAGTTCCGCGTAGCTCGAGTAATGGTCATCCGTCATCAAGTAGCACGGTCCCTTCCAGCCGCGAATATTGCGGGTCGGAATAGCCCAGGCTGAACACGTCAAATCGCGTTTGCCCGCCAGGAACTCAAAATACACCGGCGTTCCAAAAAACGTGTATCGCTTCATCCATTCCTCGACTTTCCGAAACTTCTGAATCGTCATGTCGCGGGTAAGAAAAAAGTTTTCCGGGCGCAAATTAAGGCGTTTGATCATGTCTTTCTTGGCCGCGTCGTAATCGTAACCCGGAGTGATGGTATGGCCATCGACGCCAAGATCGGAAAGATAATCGAACATCCGTTCGATCTCTTGCGTATCCGTTTCCTTGTAGACGGTCGTGTTGGTCGCGACTTGGTAGCCGAGCACCTTCGCCATTTTGATTGCCAGAATGCACTCCTTGAAAACTCCCTCGCGCTCCACGATCAGGTCGTGCGTTCGCTCAAGACCATCGAGGTGCACGTTCCAGTACATCCATTTGGTCGGCGCGATCGTCGGCTTTGCCGGATCCTTCGGGTCTTTGCGAATTTCAGCCGCGTCTTTGTTGCTTAGCAATCCCGCGGCACGCAGCGTGGCGATTTTCTCTTCAACAAATTCCGACCGCGCAGCCAACTGCGAGGCCATCCACTCGCGCATTTTCTTGCGCATAAACATGGCGTTGGTGCAAATGTAAACGATGCGTTTTTGCGCGAGCAGCCCTTCGACTAGGGCCTCGATATGCGGATAGATCAGCGGCTCGC
>JBGPNR010000284.1:0-3192 GCA_041487635.1 Candidatus Udaeobacter sp.
CAGTCTCGCGCAAAGAAAAGAACGCTGAAAATGACGAATGAAAGCAGTGCCAATACAACTGCAATAGCGTTGGCCGCTTCGATCTGTCCCTCATTGAATTTGGCGAAGATATAGAGAGGCGCAGTTTGAGTTTGCCCTGCGAGGTTGCCCGAAACCAGAATAGTCGAACCAAACTCGCCGACCGCGCGCGCAAAAGTCAGCAGCGCTCCTGAGACGATGGCGCCGCGCAGACTAGGCAGCGTGACGTGCCAGAACGTCTGCCAACGCGTGGCGCCGATCGTCGCCGACGCTTCTTCCAGCGAACGGCTCATGGTATCGAAGACCGGTTTGATTACCCCGAACGCCAGCGGAAACGTGACGAATATGTTGGCCAGGATGATCGCGTAGGGCGTGAACATGATCTGGTGGTTTTCAGAAAAGAACTTACCAATCATCCCGTATCGTCCCCACAACAACAGTAATGCGAATCCAGCCACGGCTGTCGGAATCGCAGTCGGCAAAGAGATAGTAACAATCACCGCATTGCGCCCATAGAAATCGTATCGGGAAAGGACGTAAGCCGCGAATAACCCAAAGATAACGTTGAAGACCGTAGCCCAAAAACTCGTGACCATCGAAAGCTTGAGCGCAAAGACTGCCTCAGGCGCGGCCAACGATGACCAAAAGACGCCTAGTCCTTTGCTCGTTCCGAAGATAAAAATCGAGAGGAGAGGCAGGAGCACCAACGGCAGCATGATGCCCAGCATCACGCCGATGCTTACCGGCCGCGCCACATCAAACCCGCGAACATGTCTAAGCGGAGTAATTTTCACAATCGGCTACCTACTTTTTCCTCTGGACCTGATCGCGAAAAATGCCTTCGATGATTTCCTGATAGGCTTTGTCCCAGCCGCCAAAATAGTCCACGTAAAACGGGTATTTGATGGTTGCGAGTTCCTTGTTTTCCTGATTTAGCGCTTCGTTCGTGCTGGAGCGGAAATGGTATTTGACGAAAGCACGCTGCGCTTCATCACTCCACAGATATTGCATGAAAGCGTTGACGAACGGACGATCTGCGATTGAAACGTTCCGGTCGATGACGACGGCCGGGTGTTCGCTGAAAATGGTAGCTTCGGGAATAACCACGTCGGCGTCGACATTCGCGTTGGCTTGTTTCATCAGCAGGGCATCGAGTTCGTAGGTGATCAGCGCGTCGCCGTTACCGAGTTCGAATTGTGTACGTGCTTCGCGCGCAGAGCCCGGCGTGGAAATGACGTTGCGCCAGACAGCCTGCAGCGTCTGCAGCGCCCGCGCCTGATCGGCTCCGCTTGGTTGCTTTTCAGACTTCACCAGTTCGGAACCATAGATCGCGAGGATCGACCACTGCGCTCCGCCCGAGCTGATTGGATCGGGATGGATCAACTTGACTCCCGGCTTGCCCAGATCGGCGAAATCATGAATACCTTTTGGATTTCCCTTACGCACCAAAATGACGAAAGGTGTTTTGTTGACGATGCCTTTTTGCGGCAGCGTGTGCCAGTCGGAAGTGACGTCCTGGTGGTCTCTAAGTCGCTCGGCATCCCGCTCAATCGAAAGGATTGCAATCTGTGCTTTCACGCCGGCGATGATCTGGTTGGTGATCGTTTCCGATCCGGCGAAAGAGGAAGTAAAGCGCACATCCAGACCGTGTTCTCTCTTCACCTTAGCCGTGAATGCGGGATAAATCGCTTTCTCAAGCGGCTCTTTCATGATCGAGAAGCCATAGACGGTTATGTTGACTGCGCCGCCGGATTCCGACAAGGGCTTGGGCAGGCAACTGCTGCTCGCTATTAGTCCGAACAGCGCCATCCATAGCACCGTGGTCCTTAGCCGGGTGGATGATATTGTTCCCGTCATGCGGAAACACCTTCTCATTGAACTGGCAAAAAGCAGCTCACCGATTAATCTTGTTCTTTAAGGGCCAGAGTTAGCTATTGCCTCTATAACATATTTCCGGAATTTGCGAAATAGATTAGCGTTTGCGAGCGTTTTAGCAGTGTCCCTCAAATGTTTTATCACAATAATGCCATCGTCAGACGACAACGATATGGTTGAGCATGCGGCCTTGATTTAGGCGTTCGCTCACCTTAGGATGACTGCTGCGGGATTTGCAAGTCAGTCGTTGGAGTTTTCGACATCACGGAGGTCAATTTGTTTGGAAGATGGATGCGCGCCCGCGAGATCGCGCATACAAAACGAGACGACAATCGGATGGTGCGTCCCTTCGAGTGGGGCGTTGAGTTCGTGCGCGATCATGTGAACGGCGACGATCCCCGCACGATCTTCAGCGAACACACTGAGCAGGTGATGGCTCGGAGCGAAGATTTTTACTCGCTGCCGGACATCAATGATTGGCAACTTGCCGATAATCAATTGACCTGGACAAGCGCTGTCCGGACCCCGTCGACAGAAAATAACACTGCGCGGGCCCGTCTGTTCACACCTCGTCGAGAGCGCCGGAATAAACCACGCGCAGCGATCGTCGTTTTGCCCCAGTGGAACGCGCAACCCGATAGCCACGTCGAAGCCTGTCGTATTTTCAATGGTCTTGGCATGACCGCCCTGCGCCTGACTCTGCCATATCACGAAGAGCGGCGACCCCCGGAACTCGAACGCGCCGACCACCTGGTGGGCTCAAACATCGGACGTACGATTCAATCGATGCGCCAGGCAGTTCTGGACACGCGCGCGGCTGTGCACTGGCTGAAGGATCAGGGATTTGAACGCATCGGCATTTTGGGGACCAGCATTGGCTCGTGCATTGGGTTTCTAACTTTCGCCCATGACGCTGCGATCGATGTAGGCGTTTTCAATCATGTGTCAGGTTATGTTGCCGATGTGGTGTGGAAAGGGATTTCGACGCAGCATGTGCGCGAAGGAATCGAAACCGATCTGACGGTCGATGAGCTGCGCGAGTTTTGGAAACCGATCAGTCCGCTGCCCTTCATTACGCGGCTACTTGAGATGAAGCCGCGCCCGATGCGCTTCATCGCAGCGCGCTATGATCTAACTTTTCCCGTTGACCTGTCGCGTGAGGTAATCGCCGAGGTGAAAGCGTTGGGAATTGACCTCGACGTCGTCTGGTTGCCGTGCGGTCATTACACAACCGCCGAAATGCCGTGGAAGGCGATCGATGCCTGGAAGATCGCGACGTTCTTTCGGAAGCATTTGTGA
>JBGPNR010000285.1:0-3179 GCA_041487635.1 Candidatus Udaeobacter sp.
ACCTACAGCTACTTCGACGATTACACCCAGGCCAACCCCTACGCCCAGGGGGCATGCAACGCCGAGAGTACGACCCACCCCGCCGCCGCGCCCGAGTCCGTAATCACGGGCATCAGTCGTGAATTTTCGAACCGCGCCGAGGTCACCGACCCCGGCTACAGTTTGTCGAGGCCTTCAATCACTTTCTCCACGCCGCTGACCACCAGCGTAAAGCGGTCGTAATCGAGCTTGTCGGGCGTGTCGCTCGCTGAATGGTAGTGCGGATAACGGAACGGCGCGGTGTCGGTGATCATGATGCCAGGATAACCGCACCGCCAGAACGACCATTGGTCTGACCAACTGACCCCGGGAATAAATGAAGGAAGCGCTGCGCCTTCGGACGGGATCTTTGCGTGTTTGCGGAAGAGCGCAACGACGCGACGAAGCAATGTCCGTGAATGAACATTGCTGACGAATCCGATGAAGTTGCCAACTCTCGGATAAAAG
The DNA here is from genome assembly GCA_041487635.1 of Candidatus Udaeobacter sp. Classification (GTDB taxonomy): domain Bacteria; phylum Verrucomicrobiota; class Verrucomicrobiia; order Chthoniobacterales; family UBA10450; genus Udaeobacter. Next base: position 487 of record JBGPNR010000285.1, read on the forward strand.
ATGCCCAATCCCGGCGATGGATAGCTCTGCGAATGCGGCGCATCGGAAAAATAGCCGATCGTTTCGAGGCTGATCATCGCGGAGATTTTGTCGCCACGCGCTTTGCAGCGACTTGCATAGACGAAACTACCCATGTCTCCGCCGAGAAAATAAGGCGGCTCCTCGTTCACAAACGCGACGAAGCGCAATGTTTTATAGGGCGTCTGTGCCAGACGCAGTTCCGATTGCTTTTCCGAAAACCGCCGCGCTAACGCTAGAAGCGCAGCGACACCGCTGCCGTTATCATTAGCGCCCGGCGAGCCAAAAACTGAATCGTAGTGCGCGCCGATGAGGATGATCTGCGGCGGACTGGAGACCGCCGCTCCTTGAGGCTCGCCGGGTATTTCTGCCTCGATGTTGTGGCAGGCTTGCCCGCGTATTTCGTAACTGTCCCGCCGCGGGTGAAGCCCAGCACGTGAAAAGGAATCTTCGATGAAATCGGCAGCAGCATTGAGCTTGGTGTAATGCCACATGTTTCGTTCGCCGATTTCGCCGGCGAGCTTTTGCACGTCAGCGCGCAGCTCTTCGCGTAACGTCACTTCATCTGGTGATAGCGGCGCCGCCTTCGAAATATTTTTGCCGGGCATTCTCACTCCAAACCACCAGAGTAACGCGAAAAACGCCGCGACCGCGATGGCAATGCGCAGCGCGGCCCAGAGAATTTTTGAAAAAGCAGCTGAGCGCACGAGCGGTGCCTTCTTAACGGTCGGGACGGATCGCCGAGCCGTCCGTTCGCGCCGGCACGCCGGGCCCGCCTCCGCCGTGGACGGGCTCCGCCGTGGCGAGCGGTCGCGCCCTACCAAATTGTCCGAAGGTCACGCGATCTTTTTCCGGAACTGCAGCGCGCAGAGAATGAACAGCAAGTTGGACATCACAATGAGTACGGCAAGGTTTGGCCAGTATTCGAAAAAATTTGCGCCGCGCAGGATGATTGCCCGCATTAGCGCGATGAAATAAGTCGTGGGGAAGAGCGCACCAAAGGCGTAAAAGATCCACGGCATGGTTTCCCTCGGAAAAATAAATCCGGAGAAAAAAACGCTCGGCAACAAGAACACCATCGACATTTGGAGCGCCTGCATTTGGTTCTCGGCCTTAGTCCCGACGAGCAAACCCAGGCTAAGCAACGCAAACACATACACCAGCGTCGAAAACATCATCGCGAACACATTGCCGACGATTGGGACGAAAAAAACGAACCGCATGATGGTGAACAAAACCAACGCCATGGCCATACCGATGCACAAGTATGGAACCAGCTTGCCGAGCATAAGCCCTGCGCGGCTCAACGGGCTTACCAGTAATTGCTCGAGCGTGCCTCGTTCCCGTTCGCGCACCAGGGCCATGGCAGCAGCAACCGTCGTCCCGATTTGCAAGACGACTCCAATAACGCCCGGCACAAAAAAGTTCGGCGCGCGCATGGCGGGGTTGTAAAGCATTTGAGGACGAACATCGATCGGCATCCCCTGCCGCCCGGTCTCACGCAAAAGCGATTCCAGTGATTGCGTCAACGCCACGCCGAGTCCGGTCTGAAGAGCCTGCAATGCCGTAGTGGAATTCGATCCGTCGACGAGCAATTGCACCTGCGCGGAGTGCCCTGCCATCAGTTCGCGAGTAAAGTTTGGCGGAATGTCCAGCGCAGCGTAGGCGCGGCCTTTACGCATTTCGCTCTTCAGTTGCTCCAAATTTTGCACTTCGCCCACTACACGAAAACTCTCCGTGTTCACGAAGCGATCGATCAACTGACGGCTCTCGACGGTGCGATCTTCGTTCAGAACGAGCATCGCCATGTGCTTCACGTCATTATCGAGCGCGTAGCCGAACGCAATCATCTCGATCAGCGGCGGGAAAAAAAAGAAAAACAGTGTCAACGGATCGCGCCAGACGACGATGAACTCTTTAAAGAGGATCGCGCCGAGTCCGCGAAAAGGTTTGTGCTTCATGTTCTTTACAAGGAGCCGCGGTCTCCTGGTGTCTGGGGAGCACAGGCTGCTAGCCTGTCCTTTTCGGCAGCCTGCCGAAAAGCCCATCGAGCGTTCATTGCGCTGGATTTGTGTATTGCGTTGGAAGTCGTCGGCAAGCTGCCGACGACAACAGCCTGGCAGCCTGTGCTCCCCGGGAAATTGCACGCTCGTTCATTCATAATTAATTCGCGCGGCGCTGTGACCAATCTCATGCGGCTTTTTGCTGTTCCCCAGCGTGCTTCGCTGAAAGCTCGACAAACACGTCTTCGAGCGAAGGACCTATTTCGTGAATCTCGACATGACTGATGCCGACTTTGCGCAGCTGTTCCTCGATCTGGGCGCGCTTCACGCTTTCATCGACCAGCAAATGCATCGACTGGCCAAAGACAGTGGCGCTGCGGACGCCGCGCATCTGGCGCATCGCTTGCAGCGCTATTGTTATATGGTCGCAAGTCACATCGAGCCGGCGCGTTCCCGGCGGATTTACCTCCGGCAGTTTTTTTAACTCGTCCGGCTCGCCGCATACGATCAACTTGGACATATAAATGTAGCCCACATGATCGCACCGCTCCGCTTCATCCATATAATGGGTCGTGACGAACAGGGTCATGCCTTTACCAGCGAATTCGAAGAGCAAATCCCAGAGCTCACGCCGCGCGACCGGGTCGATTCCCGCCGTCGGCTCATCGAGAA
>JBGPNR010000286.1:0-3157 GCA_041487635.1 Candidatus Udaeobacter sp.
ATCGTGATCGTGATCGTGCTTGCGCTCCGTGAAACCAAAATCACAACGCGAACACCTGGTAAGGAAAATGTCGCCATGAATCTGCACCATCTTCTCCTTCGGGAGTCCTGCACGCGCATGCAGGTCGTCCACGTTCTGAGTAACGAGCAGGAACTCGTCTGCGTGTTGGGCCAGTGTCGCGATTGCCGCGTGCGCTGCATTGGGTTGTGCGTTCCAGATGCGGTTCCGGCGCTCGCGATACCATTCCCAGACAAGTTTCGGATCTCGCGCGAATGCTTCCGGTGTTGCTAGCTGTGCCGGATCGAGGTTTCGCCAGTAGCCGCCCTTTCCACGAAAGGTCGGAATTCCGCTTTCAGCCGAAACGCCGGCGCCGGTGATTACAAGAACGCGCACAGCATTAGCAGGTGGAACGCGTTGTTTTCAACGCGTTGCCAGGGACAGTGCGGCTTTGTCGTCCAACGTCAGTGTGCAAGTCACCTGCAGCCCGATTACCTTGCGCCTTCGGCGATTTGTTTAGCATCGTCTTGAGGACAAGCCGATCCCACCTTCATCCTCGCGTTACTCCCAGCCAATCTGCCGCCCTTTGTTTTGTTCCTCGAGCCAGGCCATCAGTGGCTTGAAATAATCCATCATCGCGCGCGTGGAGATGTCTTCTCCAGTCGCTTCTTTCAGAACTTTGCGCCAATCCTCCGTGCCGCCTTTTTTCAGAATGTTATTCAACCACGCGCCGACTTCCTTGTTGTCGGCGTAATTACATGATTGCGGCGGTTGATGCAGGATCTTGCGCGCGATGTAGTCGTGCAATTGGAATTTGAACACGGTCGCGAACGCATAGTTGTAATAGTAAGCAGGAGTATCATTGATGTGCGTCTTGGTGGCGGCGTCACAAAATTCTTCGCCGCGCGGTGACGGCGGCTCGATGCCTTGGAAATCACTAACGTATTTCCACCAGCGCGCATTCCATTGGTCAGCCGGCAGATTGTGCGCGTAGATGTCCGCCTCCCAATGCGGCATTACGCCGCACGAGAAATAAATAAATGGAATCGAACGAGCGAGCGCGTCATCGAGAAGAAATGCAGTCTTGTCCGCCTTGAAATCCGCCGGCAAAACGCCGCGCGACTGCAGATACGGGGCCTGACCCGAAGCGAGCGCAATCAATTCGCCTACGCCCTCGTGGAATCCGGGCGCGGCTCCGATTCGCAACAAATACGGAACTTCCGGCCGCGAGTAGGCTTTGAAATAGTAACCATGACCAAGCTCATGGTGCGCAGTGAAAAACCAACGTGAATTCGGTTCGATGCTTTGCAGGGAACGAATATCATTCTGAAGGTCAATGTGCCAGCAGGAAGCGTGCGTATTTTTCTTCCGCTTCGAATCGGACGGCACCGGATACAAATCTGATTTTTCCCAGAAACTTTGCGGCAACGGCGAGAACCCGAGCCCGGTGTAAAATTGCTCGGCAGTTTTGATTATCCATTCGGGTTTTCGTCCTTCGAAATACTTGTCGATGTTCGCTGCTTCAACCAGGCCTGGCCATTCCTGACCCCAACGGTTATTGATCCAATGCGCCGGAATTTTCTTCGGCACCGGTTGATGAAATTTCTCCGCGAGTTTGTATTTCGCCCAGGTATGCAACTGCAAATAAAGTGGGCGCAGCGTCGCCATCCAATCCTCCAGCATCTTGAGCATCTCGCCGGTGGTCATCCCGTAAGCGGCGACTTCCAGCGAAAAGTAATCGGGGTACTTCATTTCTTTTGCGACACCATTTCGCAGATCGCGCAACACAATCAGGTTCGGTTTGAGCGCTGGGCCAGACTCTTTCGACGCTTCCCAGACCGCCTTGCGCTCAGCCAGACCGGTACTCTTCTCGAGTTTGTCATCGATTTGGTTCGCGGTGGTTTTCTGCCCGTTTAGTTTGAATTCGAACCCATTCATGAGCGACGCCTGCTTTGTCTCGGCCGCCACGCGTTTTGCCACCAGATCGGGATTCGTCATCGGCCCTTCAGCCGCGTTGAGGAGAAGCTGTTTCAACTGCCGGACCGTCAGCTCGTTTAATTCCTGCTGATGCGTCAGGAGTTCGCGCGCCTCGGCAATGATCGCCGGATTCCCATTAAAGGCTGCATAGGCTTTGGCGGTCGCCTCCGCGGCAGCGTCGTGCTGAGGGGTCACATCAGTGACCGCAGTCCATTGCGCTTCACTGTTCACGCGATAGAGCGCCTGATAGCCGGCATTAGCTAATTTTAGAAATTGATCAGCGCGTTCCTGGATTGGTTTGGCGGCAAACGCGAATGCTGGAGGCAAGAGTAAGAGAACCAGCCTCCGCACAGCTACGGCTTGCCCGGAGAGAAACAGGCGAAGATATGAAGTCGAGCGATGCATACGCGCAGCCTAACCGCATTCACATAAAGTTGTGAAGAGCGTTTGTTGTAGCTCGGGCTTCCAACCCGAGAGACCACACGCAGGATGCCCGTGCCACTCTGCAGGCGGTTCGATATCGTCGTCGCGGGAAACATGGGCTCGCAAACGCGTCTGAATTACACCGTGATCGGAGACGGGGTGAATCTGGCGTCTCGGTTGGAAGGCCTAACGAAAACTCCCGAATACGAAACACGTATCATTGTTTCCCGTTCGACGCTGGCAAAAGCGAAAGGCTGCTATCGCACGCGGCGACTCGGCGAGGTGGCCGTGAAGGGAAAGCAAAAATCGACGGAGATCTACGCGCTGTTCGGACGCGAAGTTTAGTACCAGCCGTGAGTGATTCCACCGATAACCACTCCGCCGATGGCATCGATGATCAGGATGGGTGCGTAGATACCGCGTTCGCGCGATTTTAATCCCGAAATTTCTGCTTCGACCAAATAGATGTTTACCGCCCTCCGATGCTCACGTCCCAGGTGATACTTGGCCGCCAGTCTGCAGAGTCGAAGTACCTAATGATTCGCTTTCGTCGCTGTCTGCTCGCTGGGCGGATCAGACAAGTGCAAGGAAATCTTGTATGGACAAGTGCAAGGAAATGTTGTAATCATTTGACTCATTCAAAGTCCCATGTCGGACTACGTCTCTCACGACCACGAACACGACGGCATCGACCGGCGCGGTTTTCTGCAGTGTATGGCCTGGGCCGGCACGGGTCTGCTGTGGACGGTCAGCGGCGGCG
>JBGPNR010000287.1:0-3153 GCA_041487635.1 Candidatus Udaeobacter sp.
GGATGAAGCCGAGATGTTGCGCAAGTCCCTCAAGGTCACGAAGCGCGTCAACCTGGCGGAACTGGTCGGTGCCGGGCGGCTGTAGATGGCGTTCGTTCTGGATGCGTCGATCGCAGTGGCCTGGGTTTGCCGCTGCAATAAAATCGCAGCTGCGATTGCGGTGACCCTGCACGACGTAATGATTTGGGCAATGCCGGCGTTGTATGTCGCCGAGTATCAGTTTGGATGCTGGATCCTGAATCGGCCAGCAGCCCAACGTGTGCATCTCCGCCAATTCCGGCTCCACGAGTACGTGCATTGGCATGTATTTTCACGTGTCGTTTGGCCGACGTTTTGGCCAGCGTTCGTCGGTTCGCTGTTCGTTGCGATCCCTTCAGCAATAGTTATCTACTGCGTCATGCGCCTGCTAATCAGTCGCGGCCGAGCCCTGCAGAAATTGGGCTGACCGTAGAACGGGTTGTCCTGGATGGTATGTTTTTTAGCGCCAAGGGCGCAGCATTCACCGGCAGCCTGGGGCAGCGCCCCAGGATTCGTAGGACAAAAACCGCTAGCGCTGAAAGCGCGATTCATTTGTAGTAAACGGTTCTAAATTACTCCCATGCCAGATCGCTGGTTGAGTCGGACGGGCGGTTTATTACAGATTGAGAACACGCACCGAAAGCGAATCGCGCTTTCAGCACTGGTGCTTCCTTCATTCTGCAAATCCTGGGACGTTGTCCCAGGCTAGCATTGAGACCGCGCCTTTGGCGCTAGCATGCGCCGATCCAGCGTAGCGTTTGCGAATCAGAATCCGCCGATTAAGGTGCTGCCGTTCCGGGGTGTTTATGCACTTGTCACGTCGGTTTCTCATCATTCTACTGGCCTTGCTCGCAAGCGCGTCCGTGGTTCGCTCGGCGGCGGCGGCGCAGGCGTATGTGATTGCCGATGCGCAAACGGGCTACATTTTGGAAGAACAAGAGCCGAGGAAAAAACTTCAAGTGGGTAGCCTCACCAAAATCGCGACGGCTAGCGTCGTGCTCGATTGGTCGGAGCGGAAATCAGGTGATCTGAACCAGATGGTCAGTATTCCGCAGGCGGCGTTTGTTGGAATCACTGAAAATAATATCGGCTTTCAGCCTGGCGACAGCATCACGTTGCGCGATCTTCTCTACGCTGCCCTTGTGCAGTCGGACAATATCGCGGCCTACACGCTCGCGCACCACGTGGGATCGCAGCTGGGATCGCTCATGCCCAGTGAGGGATCTTCGAAATTCGGTCCCGTGGATGCGTTTGTCGCTCAGATGAATGCGCTGGCTAAACAGTTGAAGATGGAGCGCACGCGTTTCGTCAATCCGCACGGGATCGATTACAAAGTTAAACCCGTCCCGTACTCAACGGCCGAAGACATGGCGCGTCTCACTCGATACGCAATGAACAAGGCAAGTTTCCGCTTCTATGTGTCGCAAAAGGAACGCCAAATTTCGTTCGATCGAGCGGGGCAGCGACTCAATTACATGCTTCGCAACACGAACGAACTTTTGGGCAAAATGGGCATTGATGGCGTCAAGACCGGCACGTCTGCGCGATCGGGGCAGTGTCTGATTCTGTACGCGAACCGCGAACCGGAAGTGGTTCGCCAAGGCCAGCAGGAGACCGTGTATCAGCGTCATTTGATGATAGTGCTCCTCGGCAGCACGGATCGATTTGGCGAAGGCGCGTCGCTTTTGCAACGCGGCTGGCAGCTGTATGATCAATGGGCGGCTGCCGGTCGTCTGGCCGATCCAAAGAAATTGCTATAGGAGACTGTTAAAAAGCCCATGCACACCGCGTTGCTGACTGATTTTTTGTCTGCGCAAGACGCGAGGAGGGAGCATATCGGCAAAGGATCTGTGACCGACGAGCAACGCCGCGCAGGCAAAACAGCAGCGCAACCCTTCGGGCGAGAGCACCTTGGGGCGCCTGGCGACGTTGTTTGCTCGTCAAAGGTCCACAACGACATGCTCCTCGCTCACGCCTTGCCATTCGCCCCAAATTGCTCTCGCGCGGTATGCATGGGCTTTTCAACAGTCTCCTAATTCCGCAATTGCAAAAATGAAGCCGCGGATTGGTGTTCTGACCAGCGGTGGCGACATCTCTGGTCATTGTTTTAATAGCTGTCGATCCAAAGCGAACAGAGATCCTTCGCTTCGCTCAGGATGACAGAAGGAGAACAGGGAGAACATCAAACATCCATGAAAATAGTTATCTTCGATGGAGCGTAGCGGAGTCGAGATAGCCGCTTGGAGGCATTCCACCCAGGTGCGGCATCAAGGTGAGTAGGATAGTATATAGCTGCTCAATGACGCAAACTCCCGCGCACGCCCAAAGCACCGATTCGGTGCTGATGATCCGCCCCGGCCGATTTTATCCCAATCCCGAAACGGCGGCAGATAATGCGTTCCAATGTAATGCCGATCGCGATTCGGCTGTGTTGACGCCGATGGCGAGAAAGGAATTCGACGCGGCCGTGCAGGCGTTGCGCGCGGCCGGGGTTAATGTGCATGTTTTTGAAGACACAGCTGAGCCGGAAAAACCCGACGCGGTTTTCCCCAACAACTGGATCTCGACACATCATGATGGGCGTGTTGTCCTTTTTCCGATGTATTCAGCTCTGCGGCGACGCGAGCGCCGGCAGGATATCGTCGAGGAACTATGTAAGCACTATCAGGTCACAGCGGTGATCGATTACTCGGCGTTCGAGGATGAAGGTTGCTACCTGGAAGGCACAGGCAGTCTTGTGTTCGATTACGTGAACAAAATTGCGTATGTCTCACTCTCAAATCGCTCCAATCCCAAGGTGATCCAACGCTTTGCCGATGACTTCAGTTACGAGCCGGTCATCTTCACCAGCACCGGCCCCAATGGCCAGTCGATCTATCACACCAACGTGATGATGTGCATCGGAACGGCCTTCGCGATGGTTGGTCTGGACGTGATACCGAACAAAGCCGAGCGGCAACAGCTGCGAGCGCGCTTGGAGAAAACCGGAAAGGAAATCGTAGAGTTATCGGCAGATCAGATCGCGAATTTCGCCGGCAATACCATTGAACTAAAGAATAATAGTGGCGAGAAGCTGCTAGTGCTTTCCAGCCGTGCCGCTCGAGCATTGACTGAGGAACAACGCAAAACGCTGAC
>JBGPNR010000288.1:0-3152 GCA_041487635.1 Candidatus Udaeobacter sp.
GATGTTGCGCGGCAAGCGATCGCGCGAAACGAAAGTCGCCGAGATCATGTCGAGCGATGTCACCGTCACCAATCCTCGTGAGCCAGTCGAGAAATGTCTCCGACTGATGACCGACAAACACATTCGCCATTTGCCCGTGGTCGAAGATGACAAAGTTGTGGGCGTGATCTCGATCGGTGACCTGGTCAAGCACGTCATTTCCTGCCAGAGCGCCGCAATCGCGCACTTGGAACATTACATCCATGGCGATTACGCCGGGTGATTCTGTAGGGCGTCTGTCTCAGACGCCTCTTTAACAACGGCGTTTCGCAGAAACGTCCCTACAACTTCCAAACCGTTTTGCCGCGTACGATCGTCCGCACAGCACGTCCTTTGAGCTTCCAGCCGTCGAACGGGCAGTTGCGGGAGGCCGATTCAAAGCGATCGACGCTGACTGTCCATTCCAATTCCGGATCAATCAGCGTAACATCGGCGCGCGCACCGATTGATAACGTGCCAGCGCTGATCTTTAACAAGCTCGCCGGCTCAACTGTGTACATCTCGATCAGTCGGGCGATATCGATCTTGCCGTATTTGTGGACGAGCAGATCAAGAAATAATCCGAGCTCTGTCTCGAGTCCGATGATCCCAAATGGCGCGGCATCGAATTCCACTTCTTTTTCAAAATTGGCGTGTGGCGCGTGATCGGAGCACAAGATCGAGAGTGTTCCGTCAGCGATTCCCTCCAGCAACGCATCGACATCTGCCTGCGATCGCAGCGGCGGGTTTACTTTGTAGTTCGTATCAAAATTTTGGATCGCTTCGTCGGTCAACGCGATGTGATGCGGGCAAACCTCGCCGCTGATTTTCACGCCGCGCGCACGAGCTTCACGCAGTAATCGCACACTTCCGGCGGTAGTTAGGTGCTGGCAATGAATCGGATGATCGCAGAGTTCCGCAAGCAAGATGTTGCGCATGACTATCGCTTCCTCGCCCGCAGCTGGCCAGCCGGGTAACCCGAGAAGCGTGCTCCAATAACCCTCATGCACGACTCCATTGCCGACCAAATTGTAGTCCTGACAATGATCGAGCACAGGTACGCCAACCATGCGCGCATATTCGACCGCGCGCCGCATCACCTCGTGATTTTGAATGCAATGCCCATCATCCGTGATCGCCACAACGCCCGCTTGTGCGAGTGAGCCGATCGGAGCTAATTCTTCGCCTGCGAGATTTTTCGAAATGGCGCCGGTCGGCAAAACGTTCACGCAGGCGACATCTTCAGCGCGATCCTTAATCCATGCGATCGTGCTGGGGCTATCGGCTGCCGGTGAAGTATTCGGCATGCAAACCACGGTTGTAAATCCGCCCGCTGCCGCCGCGCGCTCGCCTGATTCGATTGTTTCCTTGTGGCTGAACCCCGGCTCGCGCAGATGCACATGCATGTCGATCAAGCCTGGCGCCACGATCAATCCTTTTGCGTCAATCTCTTCAATTTCGGACTTCGGATCTCGGATTTCGTGCTTGGAGCCGACGATTTTTCCGTTCGCGATGTAAAGATCGGCGATTTCATCCCGCTTATTGGCGGGGTCGATCACGCGCCCGTTTCGAATAACGAGCGCGCTCATGTTTGGGGAGCACAGGCTACTAGCCTGTAGTTCGCGGCAGCGTGCCGCGAACATTTATTGACCACGCAGTCTGAATTGCGCCCGGGTGCGTTCGGCAAGCTGCCGAACGCTGCAGGCTGGCAGCCTGCGCTCCCCAGAACAATCCTCAGCACACAGGTCACGCCGCAATTCCTCCACACAGGTAGAGAACGGCCATGCGAACGGCGAGGCCATTGGTGACTTGATCGAGAATGACGCTTTGCAATCCATCGGCGACTTCGCTGTCGATCTCGACTCCGCGGTTGATCGGGCCGGGGTGCATGATCAGGCAATCCGGTTTCAAAAGTTTTGCGCGTTCTTTCGTCAGACCAAACAGCCGGATGTATTCGCCGAGCCCGGGAAAATATTCTCTGCGCTGGCGCTCGTGCTGAATTCGCAAAAGATTTACGACATCGGCTTTCGGCAGCACGTCATCGATTTTGTACGAAACTTCGACTCCGAGCTTTTCAAACTCGCGTGGCACAAGCGTGCTCGGCCCGACCAGCGTCACGCGCGCGCCGAGTTTAAGCAGCCCGAATATGTTGGAGCGCGCGACGCGACTGAAGAGAATGTCGCCAATGATCGCGACGTGCAGGCCAGCGATTTTTCCTCTACGTTCGCGGATCGTGTAAAGATCGAGGAGGGCCTGCGTGGGGTGTTCATGCGCACCGTCGCCGGCATTGATTACGCTTGCTTTGAGTCGATTTGCCAGGAACTGCGGCGCGCCCGCGGAACTGTGGCGCAGCACGAGAATATCGGCGTGCAATGCCTCCAGATTGCGCGCGGTGTCTTTTAGTGTTTCGCCTTTGGTCAGACTGGATGTGGTCGCCGAGATATTGATCACGTCCGCGCTCAATCGGAAAGCAGCCAACTCGAATGAGGTGCGCGTCCGCGTACTTGGTTCGACAAAAAAGTTGACGAGCGTTTTTCCGCGCAGCGCCGGAACTTTTTTGATCTCACGAGTACCGACCTGTTTGAATGCATCCGCGGTCTCGAGAACAAAATTGATTTCGTCGGCCGACAACTCGCGCAGGCCTAGAAGATCTTTGCGTGTCCAGCGAGTGGTCATGTGATTTTCTGGGGAGCACAGGCTGCCAGCCTGTAGTTCGCGGCAGCCTGCCGCGAACATGTATCGACAATCAAGCGCGAGATCGACCCAGGTGCATTCGGCAAGCTGCCGAATGCTGCAGGCTGGCAGCCTGCGCTCCCCAGAACAGGTTCGCGTCGCGTCATCATGATTCCTTTTCCAGCCAGACTGCGTCCGGCTCATTATCGGTCTCTTGCAGGCGCACCTGAATTTGTTCGCCCGTCGCCGTCGGCAAATTCTTGCCGACGTAATCAGGACGAATGGGCAATTCGCGATGCCCGCGATCGATCAGCACTGCAAGTTGGATGCGGGCAGGTCGCCCGAACGAACTGATGGCATCCATGGCCGCGCGAACGGTGCGGCCAGTGTAAAGAACGTCATCAACAATGACGACCGTGCGGCCCTCCAGTGGCAATGGAAGTTCCGATGCGCGCACCACC
>JBGPNR010000289.1:0-3150 GCA_041487635.1 Candidatus Udaeobacter sp.
CAGAAAGAAAGGAGCGCGCATCTCCCACCGATTCCATGTAGAGCAAGATGCTGCGCGTGTGCGGATCATCGCCGAGATGATCAATCAAATCGCCCCAGTTCACATCGGCCATGGAGCCAATCGAAATGAAGGCGCTGAACCCGAGTTGGATTGAGCGGCTCCAATCGAGAATCGCCGTGCAAAGCGCGCCGCTTTGACTGATGAATCCAATATTGCCCGGCAGCGCTAAAGGTTTCGCGAACGTCGCGTTTAAACCGATGTGCGGAAACATCACACCGACACAGTTCGGGCCGATGATCCGCATCTTCCCGCATCGTTCGAGAATCTGCTTTTCGAGCTCCGCACCAGCCGGTCCACACTCCTTGAACCCAGCCGAGATAATTACGGCGCCTTTGACCCCGGCAGCCGCACATTCGGCGACGATTCCCGGAACTGTCGCAGCAGGCGTGGCGATTACAGCAAGATCGACGGGGTCAGGCACGTCCCCGATTGTCGGAAACGTTTTCTGCCCCAGCAGCGTCGCGTGAATTGGGTTTATGGCAAAAATGCGACCACGAAACGATTGCAGGTTCTCTAACAACGCCCGTCCCACGCTGTCCGGTTTTTCGCTCGCGCCAATCAGCGCGACCGAGTTCGGCGCAAACATCGCCCTAAGAATCGGACGACGCTCCGATACCACTGTTCCGGCAGAAGTCTTAACTCTCATGTTGGTTGCTTTCATGAATCAGTTCGCCCTTTTCAATCTGATTTTTTGAAAACGACCGCGCAGCCATTGACGGCATGTTGCGAGCCACTTTCTGGCCCATCGAAATTCGGTCGCCAAAATGGCCAGGCCAAGCGGTATAAGAAGGACAGCCGGCCCAGGCAACACCAACATGGCGACGCCCATGATTAAAAAGAGCCCGCCGACAAAAAATACGATGAGTCTGCGCCAAATCGGCGAATTCCGTTTTCTTCGCAATCGCATTGGTCAGGCGGGTCGGATTGAAATAGTACGCCTCCGGAAGCGAATCCATTTTTCCAGCTCAACCGCTGCGAAGGCAATCGCACCGACCGCAACAATGCGCAGCCATGCCTCGCCACTGATCGGCGCTGAATGGAATAATCCGTTCATAACAGGTGCGTAGGTGAAGAGAAGTTGAACCGCGATGATTAAGCCGATGCCGAGAAGCACCCAAACATTCGAAAAGATACCCAATGCAAAAATCGTTCGAATAAGTGAGCGACAATTCAGTAAGTAGAAGGCCTCCACGATGACAATTGCGTTGACGACAGCGGTGCGGGCTTCAGCTAACGATGCACTTTCACGTCGCAATTCCCAAAGAAACAATGTGAACCCGCCGGCAAGCATCAAGAGCGATACGAATCCAGTGCGCATGAAAAGAGGGAATGTGAGAATTGGTTGATTTGGATCGCGCGGCGGTCGGTCCATCAGATCAGCCTCCTTCGGTTCGAATACGAGCATGGTGCCGAGTAACGTAACGGCTGTCATATTGATCCAAAGCAACTGCACCGGCAGCATTGGCAGGGCGGTGCCGAAAAGGATCGCCGCGAGCAACACACACGATTCACCGACATTTGTGGGGAGCGTCCAGACAATAAATTTTTTGAGGTTGTCGAAGATGCCGCGGCCTTCTTCCACAGCCGCTTCGATGGAAGCAAAGTTGTCATCGGTCAAGATCATGTCTGCGGCGCTTTTGGCCACATCCGTGCCGGAGACCCCCATGGCGATGCCGATGTCGGCTTGCTTCAACGCCGGTGCGTCGTTCACGCCGTCGCCAGTCATAGCCACGATTTGCCCGCGACTTTGGAGCGCTTTAACCAGACGCAGTTTTTGTTCGGGAGTCACCCGGGCAAAAACTGCCGAGTCCTGCGCGAGGGTGCGCAACTCTTCATCGCTCGCTCCTTCCAGTTCGCGACCAGTGATTGCATTCGGCGTCTCGTGGTTGGATCCGCCACGCAATCCGATTTGCTGCGCGATCGATCGTGCCGTTAGCAAGTGGTCACCGGTAATCATCTTGACCGCAATGCCCGCGTTTTGGCAGCGCCGCACGGCAGCAATCGCTTCCGGCCGCGGCGGATCCATCATTCCTTGCAGACCAAGAAACGTTAAGTGGCGCGCCACATGGTGATGGTCGAGCTCGCGCTGTCTGGTTGTGGCTTTTCGTTGCGCGAACGCCAGGACTCGAAGACCGTTTACCGCCATCCGGTCTGCGGCAGCGAAAATTTCGCTGGGCTCAATTGCCACCTCGTTGCCATGGTTGTCGACCATTGTCGAACAGCGTCCCACCACGCGTTCAACCGCGCCTTTTTTGTAAATGATGTGGCCCTCCATTCCCCGATGGAGAGTTGCCATGAATTGATGCTCGGACTCGAATGGGATTGCGTCGAGCCGCTCCAGCTCGCGAGAGGCGTCGGCCCGCACCAGCCCGGCCTTTTCAGCCGCTACAATCAGCGCCGCCTCTGTTGGATCGCCCTCCACGCGAATTTTGGCGTCCTCACGGATTAGGATCGAGTCGTTGCAAAGTAGGCCGGCACGCAGACACGCTATCAACGCCGGATGTTTTTCGGTCACAACAGGCTTGCCATTTGCTTGAACTACCCCGCTTGCTTCGTAACCGGTTCCCGTGACTTCATAGAATTGACCGCCGGCAAAAATTTGCTGCACCGTCATCTGATTTTCGGTGAGCGTTCCAGTTTTGTCCGAACAAATGACAGTCGTGCTGCCGAGTGTCTCCACAGCTGTCAATTTACGAATGATCGCGCGGCGCCGAGCCATACGCCCTACACCGATGGCGAGTGTAATAGTTACGGCAGCAGGCAATCCCTCCGGAATCGCACCGACTGCCAATGCCACGGCAGCCACGAACATTTCGACGATCTTTTCGCCGCGCCACACGCCGACGGCGAACGCGAACGCAGCAAGCCCCAAAATTAACCACAACACCATCCGGCTAAATTGCGCAACCCTGCGCGTAAGCGGTGTCGACAACTCGCCCGCCTCCGAACTCAACCGCGCAATCCTGCCGGTTTCAGTTTGGTCGCCGGTCGCGCAAACAACTCCTTCGGCTTCTCCCCGGGTTACCAGTGTCCCGGCGAACGCGAGATTCTTGCGATCGGCCAGCACGGTTTCCAGCGCGAGAGGATTGA
>JBGPNR010000290.1:0-3114 GCA_041487635.1 Candidatus Udaeobacter sp.
CAACCGCTGCAAAACCATCGGATTTTTGATGCCCGGCGTATGGTATGGAATCGATAGGTGATTAGGCTCATGGTAAGCGGATGTCATCGGGCCTGCAGCCTCTTTCAAAGCTCAAACTTGTTCGTTGCCAATCGCGGGCGAAACACGAGGCTTGATCCGGCCCATTAACCGGTGAATCTGCAAAAATTTTTTGCCGAGCTAAAGCGCAGAAAAGTTTACGCCGTCGCGGTCACGTACGCGGTCGTGGGCTGGCTGCTGATCCAGGTCGTGACTCAGGTTTTTCCGCCGTTTGAAATTTCAAACTGGGCCGAGCGCCTTGTGATACTTGCAATTATCATCGGTTTTCCAGTCGCGCTTATGTTGGGATGGCTGTTCGATTTCACCCGACACGGAATTGTTCGAACAGCGGATCTATCTTCTGAAGCCCGGATTGAAATCTCACCGTCGGCCGGCTCTACGGAGAAATCGATCGCCGTTTTGCCTTTTCACGATTTGAGCTCGGGAAAGGACCACGCCTACTTCGGCGAGGGTATTGCGGAGGAGCTTCTCGGAGCGCTGGCGAAAGTTGATGGCCTGCGCGTAGCGGCGCGACGGTCCTCGTTTTGGTTCAAAGACAAGGAAGCCGAGCTCAGCGAAATTGCTGCGAAGTTAAACGTCGAGCATGTGCTTGAGGGTAGCGTTCGGCGTGATGGCAATCGGGTGCGCATTACGGCGGAACTGATCGATGCGTGCGATGGATTCACCATCTGGTCGGAAACGTATGAGCGCGAAATGCATGGAATTTTCGCGTTACAGGACGAGATCACGCGGTCCATCGTCGATACTCTCAAACTTAAGCTCGCGATATCGCCGCTGCGTCCATCTCGCAGCACAGAAGCCTATGAAGATTATTTGCAAGGCCTCTTTTACTCCGACAAAAGTACGGAGGACGCACTACGCAAAAGCCTCGAGTTTTTTGAGCGCGCCCTGGAGAAAGATCCGCAGTTTAGTCGCAGCTGGACGGGTATTGCAAAATCATGGCTGTGGCTGGCAGATGCTTACGTAGCGCCGCTCGAAGCCTACGCAAAAGTTCGAGATGCTGCCCTCCGTGCGGTGCAACTGAACGACGGAGAAGGCGAAGCGCACGTGTACCTCGCGGAGACGAAACGCATTCTCGACTGGGACCTCGATGGCGCCGAAGTGGAATTCAAACGTGCGGCCGAGATTGAGCCAAACTCGACGCCATCCAATTATTTCATTGCTGCGCTTTATGCCGCGCGCGGGGACCGGGAGAAAGCGCTGATGTACCTGCGGCGCACCGCCAAAATCGATCCCGCGTCACTTTGGGTTAGTAATTTTGCGTGCGAGATCTACCGTTACTTTGGTTTGCACGATGAAGCGATCGCGGCCGGTGAACTAGGATTGCAACTCGACCCGACGTTTGCCTACGGCGAACCGTTGCTCGCCGCGCTGTATCGCGAAATGGGGCGCTTCGATGACGCGATCGCACTGTACAAAAAGGCGGAGAGCGTCAGCAACAGAGTGGCATTCGGTCTCGCGATCACCTATGCGCTAATGAGCCGGCGCAAGGAAGCACACGAAACGCTCGAGGCAGTTGTCGCGAGCCGCCGAAGCTACACACCTGGCGACGCGATTGCGCACGTGCTCGTGGTGTTGCAAGCGCATGACGACGCGATTCGCGAACTGGAGCGCGCGTATGAGGAACACTCGTCGTCACTGCACTTTATAGGTATCGCTCCCGAATTCGCTCCTCTGCGTTCAGACAAACGTTTCGTGTCAATAGTCCGAAAAATAGGGCTCGAACCGGAGAAAGTGTTCGCAGTTACAGCGCCTTGATTGTTATTGCACGATTATGTCCCGTCCGTGGCCGTGGGAACGCACTCCGTGTTTGGCCAAATCCTGCTGCGCTACGTGCATGCCGAAAAGCAGAACCGCAATCAGACCGAAATACAATACTGACATTATCAAGCGCTGGGATGGCGTAACTTCGAAGTAACGCTGTTCTTCTTCGGTTCGTTTGCGGAATAGCGAATAGATCCGCGGTAGCGACAAGAGCACGATCAACCAGATAATAAAATTCGGATACTTCCATCCGAACCAAAGGAGCAGGGCGAACCCTGGCAGCCAGAGCCAGCGAGACAACGCGGTCACAATCCGTCCGCCATCGAGCATACCTACCGGCGTCAGGTTAAACAGATTCAAAAAATATCCGAACCAGGCGAGCGCGATAAATATCGGAGCGGTGAACATTTCACCCAAAACGTTGCAGACCAATGCACCCAAGCTCCCCAGCATTGGGCCGCCAATACCGACGCATGCTTCCATCCAGGCATTGCGCGGCGCTTCCTTTAGCGCGATGAACGCGCCCATGAATGGAATAAAAACAGGCGCGCCGACCTTTAGCCCAAATTTTTTAGCGACAAGCAGATGGCCGCTTTCATGTACGAGTAAGAGAAGGACAAAACCGAGCGCGAATTGCCACCCCCATATCTGGGTGTAGACCCAGATCATCAGCAGCATTGTGCCCCCAGACTTCAGCAGGATCGGAAGAAATTTCAGCAGCGGTAGAAGAACGAACTTGAGCTTCGCGAAGAACTTTGCAATCACGACACCGACCACCGCAACTGGGCCAAGCGCCTTTTTCACCCGGCTCCAGCCGGTTTCTTCGGATGGCGCTTTATAGTCCTCGGTTCTTTCGGTTTGCAGATTCACTGTGTCTAATTCGGCAACCTGCTGGCGGCGTCTGTATCAAATGCCAGCTTTAGGCGTCGCACGTTTCTGTTTAGCGCCAAAGGCGCTGTCTTAAACCAGCCTGGGGCATCGCCCCAGGAATTCAAGTCGTCATGTAAGCAAGCGCTGAAAGCGCGATTCAATTGGCCGCTGCGCGAAGTGAATCGTGCTTTCAGCGCTGGTGTTTTCGGATTTCCATGATCCTGGGGCGCTGCCCCAGGCTTTGACGTGAATGCCGCGCCTTTGGCGCTGAACACATGCCGCTTCACACAGACGCCCTACAATTCTTTAAACGCATCGCCCAGATGATCGAGAACGTCGCGAGGCAATAATGATTCCTCGCTTCGGCTATCATTGAAAATTGCGATTTCTGCGGCGCGCCCG
>JBGPNR010000291.1:0-3101 GCA_041487635.1 Candidatus Udaeobacter sp.
CCCTGTCGATCTTGTTGATAACAACGATTGGTTTGGCCTTGTTCTCCAATGCCTTGCGCAAAACGAAACGGGTTTGCGCCTGCGGTCCGTCGTGGGCATCGACGACCAGAAGCACGCCGTCCACCATTTTCATGATGCGCTCCACTTCGCCCCCGAAATCCGCGTGCCCAGGCGTGTCGACGATGTTGATCCGATAACCGTTCCAATGAAAAGCCGCGTTTTTCGCGCGAATGGTAATTCCCTTCTCGCGCTCGAGATCCATCGAGTCCATCACGCGCTCCTCGATTTTTTGATTGAAGCGAAACGTCCCTGATTGGCGCAGCAATTGGTCGACCAGCGTAGTCTTGCCGTGATCGACGTGCGCAATGATGGCGATATTACGGATTTTATCCATTCGAGAGACGCTTCGTCCGGGGAGAGAAGCGTGGACTATCGCAGAGACCGAAGCGGAGTCAAACCTTCGCGACGCAAGTCGTCGCTGAGGTGTATCCTAACGCTCCACGCTTGATGCTGGAAAAAATCCAGAGTCTGGAATCAAGCATCGGCCATGGCTAACTTCTGCGGTGCAGGTTCGACCCATTTGCCGTGTTCACAAATCAAATCCTGCAGCCGATTCACCGCTTCGGCTTCCGGAATATTGAACTTCACGGCCGTCTTACCGACGTAGAGATTCACTTTGCCAGGCGCGCCACCAACATAACCAAAATCGGCATCTGCCATTTCGCCCGGGCCGTTCACAATGCAGCCCATGATTGCGATTTTCACTCCTTTGAGATGGGACGTCGCGGCTTTGATTTTCGCCGTAGTGGTTTGCAAGTTAAATAGCGTCCGTCCGCATGATGGACAGGCGACATAATCGGTTTTGAAAATCCGTGATCCGGCCGCTTGAAGAATGTTGTAACTCAAACGCAACGCCTGCCCCGGCGCTTCCTCACCCTGCACCAAAATCGCGTCGCCGATTCCGTCGCAAAGCAACGAGCCGATGTTAGTGGATGCAGTGAGAAGCGTCTCAAGAAAGCCCTTCCTGTCGTCCTCAGCCGAACGCAGCGAAGTCGAAGGATCCCGTTGCCATAGCCGTAAGGTTTCTTCGCGGGATTCCTCGACTCCATTTCGCTTCGCTTCACTTCGCTCGGAATGACAAAAAACGTCTTTGAGCAGAATCGGATGTCGCGCCTGCAACTTCGCCGCCAGCAAGCGGAACGCTGCGATCACCGGAAGATCGACACCATCACGCACGGTTACCAATTGCGGCGTGCTTTCCAAATTTATTTTCGCAACTATTGAGTCATCGCGCGGATCGACTTCCCGGATCGCCGCGCTCTCGTAGACGATCTCAGGCTTGTAATCGCCCATTCTATCAATTTTGTGCGCGATCTTATCGAACGTTGTCTGCCGCACCACGACGCGAATCAATTCCGTGCCGCCGAGCGTAATTCGTTGGCCGGGATCATCCCGCTCCTGCGGGACCACAGCTAGCGTTTCCGTAGCACGCCGTTGATACGAGAATGGATCGAATGACAATTGAGCGTTGAGCGTTGAGCGTTGAGCGTTGGGCGTTTTCTTGATGTTCTCAATCAGCGCTTTCGCCACGGGAATCTCATGCGGGCTGTCTTCGGTCAGTGAAACCCGGACCGTATCGCCGATTCCGTCTGCCAGCAGCGAGCCAATCCCGATCGCACTTTTGATCCGTGCATCCTCGCCTTCGCCAGCCTCAGTCACGCCGAGGTGCAGCGGATAGTTCCAGTCAGGCCCAAGTTCATCCAATCGCGCGACCAACAACCGATAGGCTGCGATCATAATTTTTGGATTGCTCGCTTTCATCGAGAAAACGAAATCATGATAATCCAGGTCGCGCGCTATCCGCGCGAACTCGAGCGCACTCTCGACCATCCCTAGAGGAGTGTCGCCGTAACGATTCAGGATGCGGTCTGAAAGCGAGCCGTGATTTGTCCCGATGCGCATGGCAACCCCGCGTTTCTTGCAAAGATCGACAAGTGGCGAAAAGCGCTCGCGGATCCGATTCAACTCCGCGGTATATTGCCTATCCGTATATTCGCGGATAACGAATTTCTTGGAGTCGGCATAGTTTCCAGGATTAATCCGCACCTTCTCGACCCATTTCGCTGCCTCCATAGCCGCTTCCGGTTTGAAATGGATGTCGGCGACAATCGGCACATCGCATCCGCGCTCGCGCAAACCCTGCACGATATTCTCAAGGTTGCGCGCGTCTTTCAATGTGGGTGCGGTTATTCGAACGATCTCACAGCCTGCATCTGTTAGCTCCATCGTTTGTTGGATCGACGCCTCGGTGTCCATCGTGTCACAAGTGATCATGGACTGAACACGGATCGGATTGTCGCTGCCGATGCCGACGTTACCCACTTTCACCTCGCGCGTCTTGCGGCGGCGATAAACAAATGGATTTTCGCAGTAATTCACTGCTTGCGCTTACGGGTACGCGAGCCGTTCGCCATCTCGTTCAATGCCACGATCATTTTCACATCGATTCGCTTCGTGCTGCCGTTGCGCGCATGGACGTGAACGGTTCCATAATCACGCGAAAAGGAGATGAACTCCGGATGGTCCACAAGAAGCCGTGCCCCATTTGTCAGGACAAGCTCAAATGGTTCAAAGGGTGCGGCCGAATAAAGTTCTCGAATTTCCTTAACGTTCACTGTGGAAACGTTACGCGAGCGCGCAGTGACGGCAACTTTGCTTTCGATCGAGTTTAACGCACAACCGTACAGCGCGCGACAATCACACGCTACGGCGTCTGGCTGTTCTTCGGTTGCGATTGTGCCTCAAACTGGTCGAGCGTTTTTCTGACAAACGGCAAATCCTGCACGTCGAAGAACGTGATGTAGAGCATGTAACCAATGATCACTACCGCGCAGCTGGTCTGAACAACTTCCAGCACCCGCATGTTCACCGGTTTGCGCCGCACCGATTCGATGAGCGCCAGCACGATGTGCCCGCCATCGAGTACGGGAATCGGTAGCAAATTCAAAATCGCGAGGTTCACGTTCAGAATCACGCTGAACCACAGCGCGAGTTTCCAACCTCCTTCTGCTTCAAAAAGCCTTACATAGATATTCCAAATC
>JBGPNR010000292.1:0-3085 GCA_041487635.1 Candidatus Udaeobacter sp.
CTCGGCTCCGCTCGGAATGACAGAAAATGCTATGGCAGCTGCTTTAGCAATGGCTTCCAACGTGCCCAAGCTTCATCACGCGCTTTCTTGTCACCTTCGCGCATATTCGGGTTGGCGGGTTCCCCTGAACGCATGAAACCGTGGCCGGCGCCTTTGTAGATCACAGGCTCGTACTTTTTGCCTGCGGCTTTCATTAACTCTTCGGCTTTGGGAATAGTCGCGTTCACGCGCTCGTCGTTCTCAGCGTAAAAGCCGTAAACTGGACACGCGATGTTCTTCACCTTATCCGGAGAATCGGCTGCCACGCCGTAAAACGAATATGCGGCTTTCAGCTTGGGGTTCTCATTTGCGTAAGCGAATGTCACTCCCCCTCCCCAACAAAAACCGCAGACCGCAAGCGTTCCATTGCACGCCGGAATCTTTAGTGCGTAATCGGCCGCTGCGTTCAGATCGCTGATGACCTGCTCCTTCGGCAGCGCGTGGGTTGCTTTGCCCGCGGCGTCGCCGTCTTCGTATTTTTGGCCGCTCAGCAGATCGGGCGCAATGGCAATAACGCCGTTCTCGGCAAGCTCATCACACAAACTTCGCAACCAGTCCGTTAGTCCGAAGATTTCCTGAACCACCAAAACGACCGACGTTTTGTTTTTCGATTCGGGATAAACGACGAAGGCTTTGATCGTGCGATCGCCCGATTTGAGATCAATCCATTCGCCGTGACGCGGCGAACTGTTCAATCGGTCCTTGCCGAAATCCTTATACTCCTGCGCGGGCAAAGATTGCGCCAGGCAAGCAAAAGCAACTGCAAACAGAAGATGTTTCATTGAATGACAACGTCGATCCTGACCTTGGCTAGGCGGTCGAAGGTGTTGCCGCGGCCGATTTTCGACAAAAAATTGCGTCAAGACTCCAGCGTCCAGGGCCGTAAAAGAAGACGAACAAGAAAAACCAGCAATAGAAGATAGCCAGCTCGCCTTTGTTTGATACTTGCAATCCTGCGCTCGAAATCGGAAAAAACTTCGCCATCGGAGTTTGGGCGTTGGCCACGTGAATCATGAAATAAGCCACTGCCATCTCGCCGCTACAGATGAAAGCCGCGAGCCGCGTGAACAAACCGAAGGCAATCAAAAGGCCGCCGGCAAGTTGAATCCAACCGCCGACCTGCATCATCATTTTATCTGAACCGGGCATGCCGCCAAACATACCCAATACCAACTGCCCACCATGGCTTGCAAACATTAAGCCGACGATCAGCCGCGTAAGGCAATAAAACGGATCCGCAAATCGATTCAGAGAGTCCATGGGCGTCACGCTGAACGATTTCGAGCGGGCGTGTCAAGCTTGCCGTGACGCAGACAATCCTGTCTGCGGCCATTTCGTCTACGCCGTATTGCCTCCTCTGATGGGCAATCTTGTCTGCGCTGTAAAACTCGCAGGCAGGATTGCCTGCGTCACGAGCTAGGCTGCTTTCTTTGCAGGGTGCGCTTTTTCAGCTCCCGATCTGCCCTTCGCTTTTCTCTTCGCGCCGGTCTCCTCCAGGCTCTTTTGCAAAACGGAAACCAGATCGATCACCTTGGTTGGCTTCGGCGTTTTCCTTGGCTTCTCTTCGATCTCCTTTCCGCCCGCCTCAACCTTTTCCTCGATCACTTCCATGAGCGCTTCGCGATAGTCATCCTTATACTTCTCAGGATTCCACTTCGAACTCATGCTATCGATGAGCGACTTGGCCATCGTCATTTCGCGTTTTCCAACTCCGACCTTCTTCGGAATATGCAGTTTGTTCGTGTCGGCTAGCTCGTCAGCAAAGTGCATTAGCTCCAACACAAGCGCGCCATCTTCAGGTTTCACACCAGCAAGATACTCCCGCGTTTTGATCACGACCTTGGCCACGCCAACCTTCTTGCTATCCTTGAGCGCGTCGCGCAGTAGGGCGTAAGCTTTGTCACCGCCTTTTTGCGGCTCAAGGTAGTATGGCTTGTAAAAGAAAATCGGATCGATTTCATCGAGTTCGACGAAATCCTGGATGTCCACAGTCTGAGTTGCCTCGATATCGACGCGTTGAAAATCTTCATCCTGGAGTACTACGTATTTGCCTTTTTCGTACTCGTAACCCTTGACGATCTGGTCCCACGGAACTTCCTTGCCGTCTTTTTCGGCAACGCGCTTGTAGTTGACCGGACTCAAATCAGTCTTGCGCAGCAGACGAAACTTTAGTTCTTCCCGCCTTGTAGCCGGATAAAGAGCGATAGGAATGTTAACGAGCCCGAAGCTGATACTGCCTTTCCAGATTGCGCGCGCCATACAGTTATTTCGCGGCGCGCCCACAGAACGCGTGCGTAGAATGGCGATTCCAGGCAGGCATGGTCATTAATACCCCACTTCAGCGATGACACCGGGCTAAAGCCGCGGTGTTACTAAAAAGAAACAGTCAGCTCTACGCGGCCAATTCGAGTTGCTGGCGTGAAATACCGCGCAGCTCAAAAAGCCGGATCAACGTTTCTTCAATCAAATTATTCGGACACGATGCCCCGGCAGTGATGCCGATGACGGCCGGGCCGTTTGGTAACCAGAAATGCGAAACGATTTCGCGTTTTTCATGCAAATCGTAATGCTGGATCTCAGTGGCCGAAACCAGGCGGGAGGCGTTAAGCACGAAATACGTCGGCAGTTTTTCTTCACCCATCTCGGCGAGATGTGACGTGTTGGAGCTGTTGTAGCCTCCTACCACTAACAGCAGGTCCATTGGAACGTTGAGCAATTCGCGCAACGCATCCTGCCGTTCCTGTGTGGCACCGCAAATTGTATCGAAGAAGCGAAAATTCTTAGACGCCAGTTCAGGCCCGTCCCGATCAACAATCGCCTGTCGAACGCGCCGCTGCACTTCTTCAGTCTCGCCTCGGAGCATCGTAGTTTGATTTGCCACACCCACCGTTTGCAAATGCACGTCCGGATCGAAGCCGGGAGAATAGGCCCCCTTGAATTTTTCGAGGAACGCCTGCTTATCGCCGCCGCGTCGGATATAATTACAGACGTAATCGGTGTCTTCGAGCGTCAGGACCACCACGTAATGCCCGCTCCCGTCACCGAG
>JBGPNR010000293.1:0-3049 GCA_041487635.1 Candidatus Udaeobacter sp.
AGTTCGAGCAACTTGATACTTCCAGATAAGTCCCGCCGTCGCGGGATCCCGGCGACCAAACTTCAATGTCGTAGCTCTTGGCCGACGCAAACCCCAGGTCGCCGGTGCAGAGTTCCACCACTCGATAATGCAAGCCAAGGAGCTGCAACACCCGTTCGGCGCTCGCCGTAAGCGATTCTAGTTCTTCGTACGATCTTTCAGGCGTTGTGATTTTCACCAATTCTACCTTATCGAATTCGTGTACCCGAATAATCCCACGCGTCTCTCGCCCGGCCGCTCCGGCCTCCCGGCGGAAACATGGCGTATAAGCAATGAACTTTTTCGGAAGATCGGCAGCACTGAGGATCTCCTCGCGATGAAGATTTGTTAGCTGGACTTCCGCAGTCGGCGCGAGAAAGAGCTGATTCTCTTCCAAGCCGTACATGTCAGCTTCGAATTTTGGGAGTTGCGATGTCCCGAACATGCAATCGCGCCGGACTAAAAATGGCGGACTGATCTCGACATAACCATGCTCGCGCGTGTGCAGGTCGATCATGAAATTGATCAGGGCGCGTTCCAGTTTCGCGCCGGCGCCTGTGAAACAAATAAAGCCGCTCCCGCTGAGTTTTGTCGCCCACTCAGGATTGAAAAGATTCAGTCTGGTGCCGAGCGCAACGTGATCAACCGGCTTGGTGAGTCGCGGTTTCTCACCCCAACTGCGGACGACTCGATTTGCGCCTGGGTCTTTGCCAGTTGGAGCGCTCTCATGCGGCAAGTTCGCGATTTGAAGAAGCAAATTGTTTTGCTCATCTTCAGCAGCCGTTGCCCGCGCATTCAGTTCGGCAATCTGCTCGCCGATTTGCCGCACGTGCTGCTCCACCTCGTCCGTTGTTTCCCCGCGCGATTTCTTGCCTCCGATCTCTTTGCTCAATCGTTTGCGATCGGCGTTCAATTGTTGCAGCGCGGTTTCCAGTTTTCGTCGCTCCGCATCAACGCGCAGCACTTCGTCGATTTTGGATTCGTCACCCCCGCTGCGCGTGGCAAGCCGCTGACGCACAAAATCGGCTTTCTCCCGAATCAAACGAATGTCGAGCATGGCGGACTATGAATGACGAATGTCGAATGTCGAAGGAATACGAAGTTCAAAGGACGAAATGAAAGCCGGCGCAGTCTTCATGGTTTTCTCATTCGTCATTTAGATCCGGGGCTCCAGCCTACGCGTGACATTTGCTTCCTTCGCGCGGATGTTTCTCCGTGCCGAAACTAGATCTGCTTAGCGTCGCACTCGGACTGGCGGCCCTTGCCGGAGTAAACCTTTACCTGACCGTCTTCGCGACCGGTCTGGTCATTCATTTCCATTGGATCACACTGGCGCCACAATATCAGTCGCTCGAGGTTCTTGGACATCCGCTCGTGATCACCATCTCGGGCATTCTGTATCTGCTCGAATTTTTGGCCGACAAAGTCCCGTGGCTCGATTCGGCCTGGGATGCCGTGCACACCGTTATTCGCCCAATCGGTGGCGCGTTGCTGGCAATTCAGGTGATCGGTCATCCGAGTCCTGCGTTTACGGTAATCGTTGCTTTGCTTGCCGGCAGCACGAGCCTCGTCGCTCACACTGCAAAAGCGGCGACGCGTCTCGCCAGCAATACGTCGCCAGAGGCATTTTCGAACATAGGGCTTAGTCTTGGCGAAGACGCTGCAGTCCTGGCCGGATTGGCTCTGGTACATTTCAATCCCGTGCTTGCCCTTATTATCTTTTTCATCGGTATCGCCGCATTTTTCTATTTTGCGCCGAAAATTCTGCGGGCCATGAAAGCGAAAATCTGGCTGGCCTGGAAAAAACTCAACGGACCAGCTAATCGCGGCATCCCGGCAAGCCTGCCGGGTACGCTACCGGCGCGGCTCACCTCTGTTTTCGCCCATGAAAATGTTTTAGGTGAAACAGTCGCCTGGGCTGTGCGGTGCATCAGCGGGCGCGGCCGCCGCATTCCAGCAAATCTTTTTGGCGCGCTCGTCGCCACGAACGAAGAACCGCGCAGACTCATTTTCGTGGCGCGCAAAGGTGGACGTCCGTTTACGCGCACGATCGATCTGGAAGACTCGGTCATAACTCATGAGCCACGATTCTTGTTCGAAAATCTTGTTATTTCGCCCGCTGCCGGGAAAGGCTCAAAGTATTCCTTCATTTTCCCGCGATCGGATGCGGGGTTAGTCGAGCAGATTGTCCAGTATTTGCGCGAGCGGGTGAGTGAACCGGCGCTGCAGGAACAAGTCGCCGCGGATTCTGCGACCCCGATTGGGTAGCGCACGCGTCTCGCATGTTTCTGGGGAGCACAGGCTGCCAGCCTGTAGTTGCCGGCAGCCCTGCCGGCAACATTTTTGGACACACAATTCTCAGGCGGCGCCATTTCCCGGTCTCGGCAAGCTGCCGAGACCTACAGCCTGGCAGCCTGTGCTCCCCAGCACGCGGGACGCGACGCGTGACTTTTGCACGTGTTATTCTCATAATGTCCGCGTGAGCACGCTCGGAGAGCGGTACGCAGAAATACGCCACACCGCACGCGTCCGCGAGCTTGCCTTGTTCCACGCACCGCGAATCCCATCGGAGCTGGAGTTGCAAGCGCGCTGGTTTGCCGGGGATTTTGGCAAGCGTTTTGTTAGTACGGCCGGAAACGAAATCGAGATTATCCAATTCGGCACGTGGAACCGCGAAGCTGGTCCTGACTTTCGTGATGCTGCAATTCGGATAGGTGGGAGCGAGGCGGTTCGCGGCTGCATCGAGATCGATCTGCTTGATCGCAGTTGGGAAACACATGGTCACGAAACAAATCCAGCTTTCGAAACGACTGTGCTTCACGTTTTTGTCGAGAAAAGCGACCGCGAATTTTTCACGCGCACAACATCGAACCGCAATGTCGCGCAGGTGTGCATCGCTCCAGCGACTTTGCCGGAGGTGTTTAGCGCCAATGTTCCACTGGCGCGGCCAGGACGCTGTCAGGCGCCGCTCAAAGATTTGCCCGAGGAACGCGTATTCAGCGTGCTGCAAGCCGCAGCACAATTCCGTTTG
>JBGPNR010000294.1:0-3042 GCA_041487635.1 Candidatus Udaeobacter sp.
GATCGAAAATTTCGCGTTCCTGAAACTCCGCGCTACGCCAGACCGGCGTAAGCGAGGGTAAACGCGTGCCCTCTGCACGATCCCTGGTGCGCATGCGAATAATCACCGGGCCGTGTTTGTGCGTCATCGAGTAGAGGTGATAAACCGCCTCGAGATAACCCGGAATTCTCTCTTCAATCGATTCGTTCACTTCTTTCTCCTCGCCGTCGACAAGTTTCTTCACCTTCACTGTTTTCTTCGCGATACGATCGAGCCAATCGACGCCAGTGACGTTTGAACAGAAATCCAGACGCAGCGTTGGGTCGTCACGGAGAAACTTCGCGATCGCAGGCGCGTCCTCGTTATCGATCAAAAGGGACGGCTGATTCGCCGGACCGGGATTCGGCACAATATCAATCTTTGCTCCCGGAATCGCCGCTTCTGCGCGGACCTTGATTTGATCCAGCGATTCCACAGTCAAACTCGCTCGAGTTTAGGTGGCTGAAAGACATCTGGATTAGCAGGCGGCTCGAGGTCATGCCTGCCAAATGCCGGCACCGGAAATTCACTGGGCTGTTCCGGATTAAGATGCGCGGCCCTGGTTGCGCCGGTCAATTTTTGACTGTCGATCTTGCGCTGTAGTTCCATGAAGGCATGCAATAGCGCTTCGGGCCGCGGTGGACAGCCGGGGATGTAAACATCAACCGGAATGTAGCGGTCGATTCCTTTGAGAACATTGTATCCTTGCTTAAATGGCCCTCCCGAGATCGCGCAAGCGCCCATGGAGATAACGTATTTTGGATCGGCCATCTGGTTGTAGAGACGCACAATTTGTGGCGCCATTTTCTTTGTCACTGTCCCTGCAACAATCATCAGGTCCGCCTGGCGCGGTGATGGCCGGAAAACTTCACCGCCAAACCGCGCGATGTCATAGCGCGATGCTGCCGTTGCAATCATTTCAATCGCGCAACAGGCAAGCCCGAATTGCAGCGGCCAGATGGAGTTCTTGCGTCCCCAGTTGTAAAGCTCCTGCATCGAAGTCACCCAGACGCCCTGCCGTTGCAGTTCGTTGCGTAACGCTTCGTCGATTTGCCCTTCGCCCATATCCAAGGTGAAACGTAAAAGTTAAGTCGTTAAATCGTATCGGCGATGCACGCTCGCATCCCTTTGTAACAATGTAACTCTTTTAACTTTTTTAACCACCGTGTCAGCGCGCCCATTGCAAGCAACCCTTGCTCCACGCCCAGACAAGACCTTCGATCAGCAGGAACAAGAAAATCAGGATGGCAATAAATGCGCCCACCGGCAACCCGGTAAATGCGACGGCGAACGGCACGAGAAAAACCGCCTCCACGTCGAAGATCAAAAAAATGATGGCGTAAAGATAATACTGTGACCGGAACTGTATGTGCGCTTCACCAATGGATTCAACGCCGCACTCGTAGATCGCGTTTTTTTCCGCGCCCGGTTTTGGCGGTTGGAAAAATCGCCGCCACACCCATGCCAACCCGAGGGGGATCAGTGGAAAGGCCAGCGCCACGCCAATGAAGATAACAATGAACAAATAAGGATTTGGGTTCACTAGGTTCCAATCAAATTCGCTCGGAAAGAGTCACTGCCAAGCTTATACTTTAGGGACGTGAACAAGACGGTAAGAAAATTTCGCAATTTCGCCGAGGCCGAAAAAGCTGATCGCGAGTTTTACAAAAAGTTGTCCGGCAACGAACGGCTGCAACTGTTGCTTCAACTCCTGAACCATGCGCCTGAGCAACGACTTGAGAGAGTTTCTCGAATTACTAAACTCGCGCGGCGTTGAACATGTGATGAGTGGGAGCGCACAGTCTGGCGTTTCATGGCCGCCCGCGTTACACCGGCGATCTCGACATTCTTATCCGAGCCACACCAAGAAATGCAGCAAAGATTGTTGATCTGCTGAATGAATTCGGTTTCGCCCACTCCGGATTCCGCGAATCGGATTTCACCGAACCGAACCAAGTTATCCAGCTCGGACGCGCTCCGAATCGAATTGATCTGCTCAGCAGCATAAGCGGGGTCACCACCGACGAAGCGTTTGCCAGCAAAGTCTCCGCGGAGCTGGATGGCGTCCCTGTTTTCATCCTGGGCAAAGACGCATTGATCCAAAACAAGCGCGCAGTTGGCCGGCCGCAGGATTTAGCCGACTTCGATATCTTGGAAAGCTGACAGGCAGCCGCGGAGATTATTTTTTCTCGCCTGATGTTCGCCCGAACCAGCGTCGCTTTTTCGGCTTCGGCTCCTCCGCCGGAGTCGGGGTCTCGGCCGTTTTCTCCTCCTCCGTCGGCTGCTCCTCGAGTCTTGGCTCGTCGCGCTTGGCTTCTGTTTCCCCTGGCTTTGGTTCGGCTGCTTTCTTTTTCGTCTTCTTTTCTTCGGCGGGCTTTTCCTCGACGACCTCCGCCATATCGACCCACTCGATGAACGCCATCTTGGCGGAGTCGCTTTTACGTTGGCCAAGCTTCACGATGCGCGTGTATCCCCCATTGCGCTCCGCTGATCTTGGCGCGATGTCGTCAAACAATTTCTTGACTGCATTCTTTTGCCGCAACGCCGCGAGAGCGGTGCGGCGTGCGTGAATCGATCCGTTTTTCCCGAGGGTGACCATTCGCTCCGCCAGCGGTCGAACTGCCTTGGCCTTGGCCAGCGTGGTCTTGATACGTTGATGTTCGATCAAGGAGCAAACCTGATTTGCCAGCAGTGCTTTTCGGTGTTCAGCCGTGCGCCCAAGCTTGATCGTCTTCTTTTGGTGTCTCATAACGCCGTGAACGTGGTTCTCGATCCGACGTTTATTGTTCGTCCGCAGATCCGCTCGGGGCAGCGCCGTCGCCACTCACTTGGACCTCCACCAGGCCTGGATCGAATTTCATGCCCAGGCCCAAGCCAAGATGTTGCAGTTTGTCCTTGATTTCGTTTAACGATTTTTTCCCGAAATTGCGATACTTCAGCATTTCAGCCTCGGTTTTCTGGGCAAGCTGGCCCACCGTCGTGATGTTGGCGTTGTTCAGGCAATTCGCAGCGCGCACGCTGAGC
>JBGPNR010000295.1:0-3022 GCA_041487635.1 Candidatus Udaeobacter sp.
ATTCGCGGTGATCGTGATTGTTTTTGGCGTCTCGGGAGCAGGGAAAACTACGATTGGCAAACTGCTCGCGCAGGAAGTTGGCTGGCATTTCTATGAGGCAGATGATTTTCATTCGCGCGCTAACATCGACAAGATGCGACGTGGCATTCCGCTAACAGATGCAGACAGATGGCCATGGCTGGAGAGTCTGCGTCAGTTGATTGAGCGCTCTCTCGAAGCGGGCGAGAACGCGGTGCTCGCCTGCTCTGCATTGAAACGTGCATACCGGGAGCGGCTACGCGTAAGTGACGAAGTGAAGTTCGTGTTCCTTCGCGGAGACTACGCACTTATTGAAAAGCAACTTCGCCGACGGCACGGTCATTTCATGAATCCGGAGTTGCTACGAAGCCAGTTTGCCGATTTGGAAGAACCGAAGCCGGATGAGGACGTGCTAACCGTCGAGTTAGGACGATCTCCGCAAGAGCTCGTCGAGGAGATCAAGGCCAAGCTTCATCTTGCGGGCAAGCGTTCGAAGTAGTCTCGTCTCGCGACTTACAGGCCGAGGGCGGCCTGGCTCCATCGCCGCGTATTAACGGGTACTGGAGACGGCCTGCCCTCAGGCCGTTCACTCGACTGTTCCTTCATAAAGATTGTCGCTCTCGACGTTGAAAATTCGATTCCATCGGGCGCGATAATTCTCGAATGCAATCTGCGCCCCCAGTTGCATTAGCTGTTCCTCGGAAAATTGGTTGCGCGAACGCGCATACAAATCGTCGGAGACATTTGCCGGCGTGGCTGTCATGGCGTCAGCCAATTCTATGACTAATCGCTCGGTGTCATTGAAAGGCGTCATGTCGTGGTCGACAACGGCGCGCAATTTTTCATCGCTCAAGCCTGCTTTTCTGCCCACGGCAGAATTGACGTCTATTCAGAACGGGCAACCGACGCGCGTCGCGGCCCGAATTTTTCCCAGTTGAATGTAGCGGAATGAAACACGTCGTTTGCGGCGAAGAGCAGCTTCCATGGCGACGCCGCCCCACACGAGTCCCGGCAAGCGCATTTGCACTTTCGCGGGTGTCAGATCTTTGCCGAACATTTTCCGCATCACTCCGTAAAACCAGCGCAGATGCCACGGCGCCTGTTGCTTTTCCAAACCTGCAATTCGAGCCATGACTAATCGATATCGTTTTGCCCAGTGCGTTCGGTTCTAACATGCGAGGCAATTACTGTACGCGGAGCAATCTGCTTCCCAACCAGAGAAGCGGCGCGCTAGAGGCGTGCCCTTACAGTTTGTCGACGTCAGGTGTGCGCTGCTATGAGTGCGCTGGTTTTCTGAGCGAAGCGAGTTTGTTGACGAGGGTGTTGGTGCCTTTTTCCAAAAGCATTCCCCACGCGCTGAGCACCGCGAGAGTCGGAATACAAATTAAGAGAAACATCCAGATCGGCACTTCGCGAATGCGGAGTCCGAGCCAGATGACATACGGTTGGTGAATAAGATACAGGCCGTAGGAATAAGCTCCGACCAGGCCGAAGAGTTTCGCTGGCGCTTGGAAGAGCAAAATCATCCCCGCGATGCCTGCAATTTCAAGCATGCAACACGCGCCCGTGGCGAAATCGACGAAAATGTATTCGTACAGGCCGTGATAAAGCTGTAGTGCCGCCGGATACAGGATTAATCCGACCACGAAACCTGCGCCGCGAAGAAGAAACCATTCCACACGCGCGCTCGCTTGGCGGTGCCACATCGCGAGCGAGATTCCGAGTGCGAACTCTGGTAATCGACAAATCGCGAAACCGCCAAGGACCCACAACCCATTTTGTGGCCACAGCACGAGCAACACGTAGCGGGCGAAAAATCCTGCAGCACACGCGATTATTAGAAACCACCATGGTCCCACGCGGCGCGCCGACCAGAAGAGCAAGGGGAAGATCAAATAGAACTGGATCAGCATGGAGAAGTACCACCACGCCGCGTTCAGGTACATAAAATTCATCTGGATATCGATGAAGCGGAGGCCGAGCAGGCTCAGAATGATGCGGCTGTCCACCGGTTCGAGACGCGCGACAAAAGGTGAAACCAGGTAAACGAGATGCGCGACCCAGTACATCGGATAAAGCCGCAGAAACCGCGCCTGATACCAACTGCCCCAGGCGAGAGGCCCCGATTCGGCGCGTCGCATTGTTGATTGCATCAGGGTCCAACCACTTAGGATGATGAAGACGCCGACGGCATGAAAACCGAGCCCCGAAACTTTGGACCAAACTAGTCTCAGGATCGTGAGTACGCTTGCTGCGAGATTGCTCCAGTCAGGCGGCGGAAGAACGCCGTGTTGGAAATAGGTCGAACAAAAATGAAAGTACGCGACGAAGAGAATCGCCAGCGCCTTTGAAATATCGATCCAAAGGAGCCGTTTCATTGCACTCGCTTAGCAGGAAGAACGCGAGTCGGTCAAGAAAGCGCGCGTTTTTGTGACGCAAGCAATCTTGCCTGCAACGCGTGCGCGTTCTTGAGTTCGCAGACAGGATTGTCTGCGTCACGATCAGCCAGCGTTTCACTGCATCGGCTTGGGTGCCTGGAACGACTTTGGTCAAGAACTACGCTGATCGAGTTCGGCGTCTGACACGGACGCCCTACAAAATGTGGCCGGTAGCGATTGACTCCGGTCCGGCTACCTGACTAGATCGACGTCATGCTATCTGTTCAGGAATCCGATTCATCGCTTGAGCGCGATCGCCTGCACGTCGTGATCGCGACGATTATCATCAATGTTGCTACTCAATTAGATTACTCGGTATCCAGCAAATGTTATAATTACGGGTGGATCGCATCGTTTCGCTTTTGCCTGCTGCGACTGAGATCGCTGCTGCGCTTGGTTTGATGGACCGAGTGGTCGGCGTTTCGCACGAGTGCGATTTTCCGAGCGAAGCAAATCAGCGGCCGCGCGTCACGCATTGTCCGGTGCACAATTCTGGTATGACCAGTCGCGAGGTGGATGAATCGGTCCGCCGCGCGCTGCGCGAGAACGGCACCATTTACACCATC
>JBGPNR010000296.1:0-3021 GCA_041487635.1 Candidatus Udaeobacter sp.
CCTGCATCTGCAGAACAAGAGGCCATCGATCCCGGGTGAACGCATAGCATGAGAAATGAGACTGGCGACCTTGTCTGTGGGAAGTTCAATCGGGTATTTGTCGTCCACGCACCAGTAAATCCACTCTTCGTCGTCGATCTCCGCCAGTAAATGCAACACAGTGCCTTTAATGTCCGAAGGAGAAGTGAAATACTTGGCGCGCTGGGTGTCGGTTCCGCCAAGCTCCTGGTAGGGAATGTGAAAAACGAAGGGATGATCCGGCCACAGCTGGTCGTACTTGAAAATAAGATGCCGGGTAATCGCGCGGAACCGATCACACGTAAGCACGATCGCTTTTATTTTATTTGGAAAACTCATAGCCGAAGCGATCGATATCCACTTTGAACTTGTTAGCAATCACATCGCGTGTCCGCGAATTGTAATACTCAGTGTAGTGGCGGTCACGGGGATTAGCTCTTCGATGTGGCAACTTTTCGTCGAGACCGAGTTTTTGTGCCACAAAGGTCCAGTCCTCGTCCAGCCGCTCGAATTTTCCGATGAAATCGGCAAGCACATTTCCGTTGGGATCGACAAACCAATCCAATTGGTAACGATGCGGAGATGAGTGAACGCAGGTTGCGCTGCTGTACTCGATCCAATCGACAAATTGTTCGAAGGTCATCTTCTTTCTGAGCTGTAGCGCTTCGGTGCGCTCATACAGCGACACAATGCGGTCCCATGGATTGCGCACAAAACCGAACTTGAAGTAGGTCTCGAATTGTTTGCGCCCGATTTCCCTTCGGCTCTCTTCCGGAAGAAACAAATACAGGCCCGCCAAAATCCGATTTTTTCTTCCGCCATAGCGCGTCCAATACGTCTCCATCTGGTTTTTGATCTGCCACAAATTAAGATGTGGTTTCCAAGCTTTGCCCAGAATGGCCCTCACGCTGGTCGACCCGGTCTTGGGCACCTCAACAAAAATGCATTTGTGTTTATGAGAGATCACTGTCCTGCCGCGATAGACGATAAGAGCGATGGGTCGGCCGGGACTCGAACCCGGAACCAACCCCGAAAGCTTTCGGGGCTGCTCTCATTGAGTCAACGTCTCAATTGAATTCAATGCGGAAATCGCGAGGTGCGGATTCTTTTTGCGTTTGAGCCGACGTTCCAAAGCGCGCGCCTCGATCATCGATGGTAATTCGTTCGCCGCGATGAGCATGACGTCTGCGCCGAAGCGGCGCGTGGTGTGATTACTTCCTCGTTTATGCTCCGCTAGGCGGCGCTCAAGGTTATCCGTCGCGCCGATGTAATATCGATTCCCACCACGCAAAATGTAAACCCAAGCCATAGAAAATCTAAATCTGGGTCGGCCGGGACTCGAACCCGGAACCAACGCCTTAAAAGGGCGCTGCTCTACCGATTGAGCTACCGACCCGCGTCGGAAAGGTTTCTAATCTAGATCGAACATGGTCGCAAGATTGTAGCCGCGTCTCTGCGAGACGCGCGCACGAGGCCCACAGGGCCGCGGCTACAGCTTCAGTATTCGAGAAACGTGACCAAATCGCGCAGCGAATTCCTTGGTCGATCTAACCGAAACACCGACAAACCAGCAGCACTGGCGGCCTCCCCGTCGCGTTCTGGATCGTCGCCGACATGGAGGACCTCGTTCGGTTTCAAATTCATTAACTTAACCGCGCGCCCATAGATTTCCGGATCTGGCTTGTCAGCGCCGAGCTCGCTGGAGACAAAAGCGTTCGCAAAAAATTTCGAGATACCGAGGTGCTCGAGAATGAAACGCAGACGTCCATCGAAATTTGAAATTACCGCGAGTTGAAACCGCGGCCGTAATTTCTCCAAAACGCCCGGAACTTCCGTGAAAAGTTCCCAAACGCCTGCCTCGGCAAAATGTTCGTAAGCGATCTCGAAAAAATTGTCCCGATCGAGTTCGCCCAGCGAAGGCGCGACTTGGTCGAGGACAAGATCGACAAGCTCACGCCACCAGCCTTTGTCGTCGTTTTCGCGCGGCCCGTCGATAGCGGCACGTTGTGGCATTTGTTTCCAGGCTGTGTGGAAAGCGCGCTCCAGATTTTGCGGATCGAGATCTAATCCAACTTCGCGGCCGACATACGCGTAATGATCCCCGACATTTCTTGTCAATCTGAAGAGTGTTCCGACTGCGTCGAAGAAGATAGCTTTCAGTGACTTCTCTTTGTTTTTTGTGGCCATGAATGCGCTGGGTCGATGGAAGGTTGTTTTGCCGCTGATTGCAACCCTCGCCGGGACGCCGCGGTGAGCCGGTAATTTTGGTTTGCAAAAGTTGCCGGCTCCGCGTTGCATGATGCCGAGCGATGAACGTGGTTGAAAATCCGTTGGCCCTCCCGAAGTGGACGCAATCAACGGGCGAAGAGCTAGCGAATACGATCAGCCATGGGATTGGAGTCGGGGGTGCGATCATCGGCACGCCGATTCTGCTCGTGGCAGCATTCCGCCATGGCAGCGTGTCTTTCGTTATCGGCACCATCGTTTTTACGGTGACGATGTTGCTGCTGTATCTGGGATCGATGCTCTACCACGCCTGGCCGCAGACGCCTACAAAATCTATCCTGCAAGTGCTGGATCACTCCGCGATTTTTTTATTGATTGCAGGGACATACACGCCGTTTGCGCTTGGTCCGCTTCGAGGAGCTTGGGGTTGGACGATGCTCGGACTTATCTGGGCATTGGCAGCATTGGGCGTATGGGTCAAGGCGACACGCGGCACTGCGCGCCACAAAAAATTTGCGATGGCTCTGTATCTGGGAATGGGCTGGCTGGCCCTCATCTTTATCCGCCCGCTTGCGCTCGCCGTTCCGCTTTCCGTGGTGCTCTGGCTGCTGGCCGGCGGAATCGCTTACACGGCAGGCGTGTTGTTTTACGCGAGGAAAGGCGTGCGCTATTCTCATTTTGCGTGGCATCTGTTCGTACTTACCGGTACGGGCTGTCATTTTACCGCAGTGCTTATCTGCGCTGTCTGACGTAAAGTGAAGTCCGCGCGCCGGGACC
>JBGPNR010000297.1:0-3016 GCA_041487635.1 Candidatus Udaeobacter sp.
AGCGGTTGCGACCAGTAGTGATAATCGAGTGCCGTCAGGTTCCACCAGCTATCATCGCCGCTGGTCAGTTTCACCACGCCGGACATCAGCATTAGCTTGAACAGAAGGAATTTGAGCAAAAACAACCCCGCGCGCGAAACCGGCGCAGCTGTAGCCGTGGGCGCTGACCCCAGCAAACAGATCAAGTCCCTCGGCCAAAGTCGCCACGGCGCCAGAAAGATCGACAAAAACCCGGTCTCGAGCAGGAGAACGTCCCATTGAAAACTAAGGAAGGTTTGTCCAGCAATGGTGAGGGACAGGTAAAAAGCAAAAAGGGCGACGAGCGAGAGCGCAGGCGCGATCCCGAAGATCAAAAGCACCGAGAGGACAACGCCGCCGCCGCAAAGGAAATGTAGAAACGCGTTGCTCGTGCTGAACCAGCAAAGCGTGGGCAAAATAGCGTACGCGTCTTTGCCCAGTTGTGCGTGAACTGCCGGCAGGAACTGATTCACGGGCGACACACCATCGCTGCCGATCAGTCCGTCCACTTGCACCCACAGCGATACGAATGCGATCAGATAAATCACGCCCAGCGCGCGCAGAAACCAGCGCCGTGCCCAAAAGTAAGTCGGCGGCCGCACGTCTTTTCCCCAGAGTATCCGGGTAACGCTTGAGCCGAGACTGCGATGACGAGCGACGAACTTGTAAGCGGTTTCGGAGATCTCCGCGAATCCCGGAACGTGATCGTAACTCCACGCCAGCCATTTTCTTGAAGACCGATATTGCAACGAACGATAGACGGCTTCCGCGGCAAAAAATGTTTTGCCATCTGGCTCGATGAAAGCCATGGCGTGCTTGAATTGATCGACTGGAATTTCGGGGAACTGAGAAGCGGCCTGCTGGTATGTCGCGTAATCAACCTTACCGGCGGTGATTTCCCGCCAGCGCTCGATCCACATTTTGCAAAAATGACATTCGCCGTCCCAGATCATGAGCGGTTTGGGCGGGGAATTCGAAACGCGTAGGCGCGGTTCGTTAGTCATCAGCGTCCAACGTTCAACGCCCAACGCCCAACGTTCAATTCAGAAAATCCGAGTTGGTCGTTCGGCGTTTTCTTAATTCTGAAATTCCGCCCACACTGGCGCGTGATCAGAAGGATCTTTGCCGCTGCGCATTTCGCCATCAATTCCGGACGCAACGCACTTTTTTGCCAGCGACTCAGTGGCCAGAATTGCGTCGATGCGTAGGCCGCGATTTTTTTCAAACGCGCGCATCTGATAATCCCACCAGCTATAAAGTTCGCCTTCCTTGTGATGGATTCGAAGCGTGTCCTGTAAGCCAAGGTTGCATAATTCTCGAAACGCCGCGCGTTCGCCCTCCGACGCCATAATGGCTCCGCGCCAGAGGTCCGGATCATAGACATCAATGTCTTGCGGAGCGACGTTGAAGTCCCCGCATACGACCAGATCACCGGATTTTTCTTTCGCAATACAATCGCGAAGGCGCTCGTACCAATGCAGT
This sequence comes from Candidatus Udaeobacter sp., assembly GCA_041487635.1. Lineage (GTDB taxonomy): Bacteria > Verrucomicrobiota > Verrucomicrobiia > Chthoniobacterales > UBA10450 > Udaeobacter. Next base: position 1,501 of record JBGPNR010000297.1, read on the forward strand.
TTGTACTCGTACGCCGGCGACCCGACGGCTTGTCCGTTCGGGGCATAAATCGAAAACACGCGCAGGTTGTCGACGCTCGCGGCGATCAGTCGTGCCTGCGAATCGATCACTTCATCGCAAAGCGACGGACGAACGCCATGCAGCACACTCTTCGCAAGAATCGCCACGCCGTTGTATGATTTTTCCCCGTGGTAAGCCGAGCGATAGCCGACCGTTTGCAAAGCGAGCGCTGGAAATAATTCGTCCGGACATTTAGTTTCTTGCAAGCAGACGATGTCCGGCTTGGTCGCCTCCAACCATGCAAACAAGCGATCCTGTCGTTTGCGCAGCGAGTTGATATTCCATGAGGCGATGCGCATTTGTAAGGACGTGATCAGTGAACAGTATGAGTTGTGGCGGCTGCGTCAGCCTCCAAACCACTGATCACACTTCACCGATTACAACTCTAATTCCACGCCCGGCTCTGGTACAATCACCTCTGAGTCGGGAAGCTCTGCGGACAAAGTAGCGCGCGTCCACTTCACAGCGGATGGATCGCCGTGAACAAGAACAATTTTGCGCGGCGAAATTTTCTTGGCGTATTCGATCAGCGCTTCGCGCGTCGCGTGTGCACTGAACTGGAACTGTTCAATGTTGCAGCGGACGCGTTGGGGTGGTTTGTCGGGATCAAGGGCGACCTCGCCGCCCGTGCCCGCCTCCCGCAGAAGACCCGCGGGTGATTGAGGGTTCGCGTAGCCGACAAAGAAAATTGAGTGTCGCGGGTTTTCGATGAGTCGACGGGCAAAAACATTTGAGAGCGTTTTGGGGATCATCATCCCGCTGGAGAGGGCGTACACTCGTCCCGGGCGCAGCGGCGCATCACGCACGGTTTCATCGTTCAAAATGAATGGCGCTACTTCCCTCATGAGTTGGAGGTGCGGCAATTGCCTGCGCGTCATTTGCGCGCGGCGGTCGTAAATGTCAGTGAACTTTGAGCTGAGCCCGCCAATATAAATGGGAAACTCTCCCGAAAACAGTCGGGACTGACGGCGGAATTTGTAGAGCATTGCCAGCACCTCCTGCGTCTTGCCTAACGCGAAGACCGGGACGAGCACGCACGCCCCGCGGTCGAAAGCGTTCACGAGTGCCTCCGCGAACCGCTGCTCTTCACCGGGTCGCGTCCAGCCCGCAGGCTTGGCGTGATCGCCTCGGGTGCATTCCATGATCAGCACATCGACTTTTTCTTCAGGGAAGATTGCCGCTTGCATGATTGTTTGGTCGTCGAAATTGACGTCGCCGGTGTAAAACACAGTTTGCCCTTCGGCGCGCACCAGAATTCCAGCCGAGCCGAGCACGTGCCCGGCCTCGAAAAATTCGAACGTCAGCGCGTCGTTTTCGCGTTGGGGCGCCCTTTCGCCGGCAATGGAAATTCGTTGACGCAATGGACACCACCGCCAGCGTTCTGACGCTCTGTCGGTTTCACGATGCGTGAAAAGTGGGTACGACATCTCCCCGATCTCCTCGCGTTGCCGGGTCA
>JBGPNR010000298.1:0-3014 GCA_041487635.1 Candidatus Udaeobacter sp.
CGAACCATCACTCCAGCCTATACGGCGACTTCGTGGACGGATCCGGGCGCGTGGTCCGCGGCGGAGTGAGCGCCCGAATCGATTCGGCTCCGAGCGGCACGCACTTCGCTGGCGCAGCGATGAAATGGTTCCTGCGGTTAACCGAAGACGGCGTAGGCATGCACGTCGGAATTTTACCCGGGTATCCTGCTTCGCACGGTTGCATCCGCCAGTCGGTCGATGGTGCAAAATTATTTTACGACTACGTGAAAGTCGGCACGCCCGTGGACGTGGGTGACTACTGAGCATCGCAAGGAATCTCGGCTTGGGCAGCCGTCGACTTAACTTGACGGCTGGGAAGCCGTCACTCCTTAAGAATCTTCCGCCGCAAGAGATCGAGCGCGGATTGGGCCGCTAATTGTTTGAAGCTCTCCCGATCAGTAGGGAAAAAGAACCTTTTCACAATAGTTTCCAAGTCTGCTGAAGCGAGGCCAACGTAAACCGTTCCCGCCGGTTTTTCCGGGGACCCACCGGTTGGCCCGGCAACTCCAGTTGTCGCCAGTGCATAGTCGCACCCTGCACAGGCGCGGGCATGTTCGGCGAGGGCGCGCGCAACCGATTCGCTCACTGCGCCGTGCTTTTCGACGAGCTTTGGATCCACGTTCAACATGTCGCTCTTCGCTTGATTAGCGTAACAAACGTAGCCAGCAATAAACGCCCTCGACGCCCCCGGCACGTTCGTAATCCGGTTCGCGATCAAGCCTCCCGTGCACGATTCTGCGGTTGCCAATGTTTGATTGCGCTTTGTGAGCAGTCTGACGACGATTTCCTCCAAGGTGTCATCCGCTGTAGAGAAAATCGAAAATCCCAGTGCTGATCTGATAATGGTATCCGCTTGTTGGATTGCCTCCGGTTTTCCTATAATGCGCACATCCACTTCTCCGGGACGCGCACAGTAACCGAGTTCAATCCCTGGAATCGCCAGAACTTTTTCGCCTATTGCTTCTTCGACACTCGACTCGCCCACCCCAGCGACCTTATAGACCCGTTGTTCGATCGCGGAACTTGGCGCTAAAGATTGCAAGAGCGGCATAACATATTTTCGAAACATCGGCTGAAGCTCGCGCGGCGGCCCCGGCAAAACAAAAAGGTGCGGCGACGAAATGCGCGGGTTGATGTTGGCCTTCAAATAAAATCCGGCCGCACTTCCGTTTTCATTTGGGAGCACCTGCGCGCCGGCCGGAACATCCGCCTGACGGGCAATGCTGGCAGCCCATTTGATTCCGCGCAATCGAAGTCGTTGGCGCAGCGACTCCAGCAACTCCGGATGCTGATGCAACTCTAAGCCAAGTAAATCGGCGACGGTCTCCCGCGTGATATCGTCGCTGGTCGGACCAAGGCCACCGGTCACAAAAAGCATTTCATAACTCGGAAATAATTCGGCTAACGTGCGTCCAATCGCGTCGGTATCGGGGACTGTGCGTCGCTCTTTAACCCGAAGCCCCAACGGAAAAATCTCGCGCGCAATGAACGCAAGATGCGCGTCCTGCACGTCACCCAGCAAAAGCTCGGTGCCGGTGTTAATAAGGCCAGCGCGCATGAGGGAACTCACAATTAACGCTTAACGTTCAACGCCCAACACTCAACGCCCAATTGTTTCTGAATTGAACGGTCAGAGTTGAACGTTCGACGTTCGCCCGCAATTCTTACGCGGCCGTCTTATCCTGTTTCTTGCGAATCAGTGGAAGCTTTCTGCCCTCGACAACCGCACGATTGATGGTGACTTCCGCGATGTCTTCGCGGCTCGGCACATCATACATGATGTCGAGCATGATGCGCTCCAGCATCGATCGCAATGCGCGCGCGCCCGTCCCTTTTGTGACTGCCTGTGCCGCCAGCGCACGCAGGGCATCTTTTGTGACGGATAAACGCACACCTTCCATTGAGAAGAGCTTCGTGTATTGCTTCACCATCGCGTTCTTTGTATCGGTCAGAATCGCGACCATCTCGTCTTCGGTAAGGGCGTCGAGGCAACTGACCACCGGCAGTCGTCCAATGAATTCGGGAATCATTCCAAAAGCGAGCAAGTCTTCTGGTTCCACGTGGCGGATAGCTTGCTTTCGCAAAGCTTCTTCCACTTCCAGAGTCGGGCTGCCAAAGCCCATCACCTTTTGACCGATGCGCTTCTGGATGATTTTGTCGAGCCCGATAAACGCGCCACCGCAAATGAAAAGAATCTTCTCAGTATTGACCTGGATGTATTCCTGGTGCGGATGTTTGCGGCCGCCCTGAGGCGGAACGTTGCACATACTGCCTTCCAAAATTTTCAAAAGCGCCTGCTGCACTCCTTCGCCGGAGACATCCCGCGTAATGCTCACATTATCGGTTTTGCGGCCGATCTTATCGATTTCGTCGATGTAAACGATGCCGATCTCGGCTCGTTTCACATCGTAATCGGCATTTTGGAGCAGTCGCAGAATAATATTTTCGACGTCTTCGCCGACGTACCCGGCTTCGGTCAATGTCGTCGCGTCCGCGATGCAGAACGGCACATCAAGAATCCTTGCCAGTGTCTTGGCCAACAACGTCTTGCCGGAACCAGTCGGTCCAATTAGCAAAATATTGCTTTTCTCAATTTCAACGTCCGCAAGTGGATCGGGCTGAAATGCTGCGGATGCATCGGTGGGTGCCGCAGTTTGCAGGACCCGTTTGTAATGGTTGTGGACTGCCACAGAGAGCGTCTTTTTGGCGACGTCCTGGCCGATCACGTATTGATCCAGGGCGCGCCGGATTTCTACCGGTTTCGGCACACGGATGTTAGAGGACTGACGCCGAGCGTCCTCGCTGAGCTCCTTGTCGAGAATGCTCTTGCAAACGTTGATGCAGCTATCGCAGATATAAACGCCAGGACCAGCGATTAGCTTGCGCACTTCGGCATGGCTCTTGCCGCAGAACGAGCACATCGTGAGGTTGGAAGCGCGGGCCATATTGGTTTGGGGGGTAAAAACGCTGTTATCCCGACACCTTGCGCGGTA
>JBGPNR010000299.1:0-3013 GCA_041487635.1 Candidatus Udaeobacter sp.
ACACCCAGATGACGCCACCGTCGTCGGTTACACGCAAAAAATTCTCGCGGAAGCCACTGATTTCGTGAAACAGCGCGATTTGGTCACCGTCCCGACTGTTCCGCTCGACGTGATTGCCATGCCCGAATTCAAGCGCGGCGTCGCCATCGCGTATTGCGATTCGTCGGGCCCACTCGATAAAAACGTCAAAACATTTTTCGCCGTCGCGCCAACGCCGAAGGATTGGTCAAAGGAGCGAAAGGAATCGTTCTTTCGCGAATACAACAATTACATGATTCGCGATTTGACTGTGCATGAAGCGATGCCGGGCCATTACCTGCAGCTCGCGCACGCTAACGAATTCCACGCGCCGACGCTGGTCCGCGCGATTTTTCGAAGCGGCACATTCATCGAGGGCTGGGCCGTTTATTGCGAGCAAATGATGGCGGAGCAGGGCTACGGCGGACCCGAGGTCAAAATGCAGCAACTGAAAATGCGGTTGCGCGCAATCGCCAACGCCATTCTCGATCAAAGCATTCACGCCGGGAACATGAGCGAGCAGCAAGCAATGGATTTGATGACGAAAGAAGCTTTTCAACAAGAAGGCGAAGCGGTGGCGAAATGGAAACGCGCTCGGCTCACTTCCGCGCAGCTCTCCACCTATTTCGTCGGTGCAACTGAACATCTCGATCTACGCGCTGCCGAGCAGAAGAAACTTGGCAACGATTTTAATCTCAAAAAATACAACGACCAGGTGATTTCCTACTGCAGCCCGCCAGTGAAATACGTCCGCGAACTGATGGGATTGTAGGTGGAACGCAGGACGTTTTTCCAGCCGTTGAGTTAATGCTCATCGGAGCACAGGCATCTTGCCTGTGGGGCAACCGGGCGTCTCGCCTGGTTGATACATTTCCCCCGGCAGGCAAGATGCCTATCGGCCCCACAGCCAAGATGGCTGTGCTCCTTCAATCAGCCGCGACGCTTTCTGGTGCTCTTGCGCTTAGGTGAAGCGGCGGAAGCTAGCTTCTTCGCAGCTGACATCTGCACTAGTTCATCGAGATTAAATGTCCGGCGCCGTCTGGTTCCCACCTCTCGAAACTCGACTTGATACCAGCCGTTCACCCGGTCCACTCGATACCGTTTTTGTCCAATGCGCATCGGTTCGCGTGCGATCACCCTATGGATGATTTTTTCGTACTTGGAGCGTGACCAACGTCGCATCCGGCGGCGGCCCCAATCGATTACACGCCCCACATCATCGTACGCTTGAGGGCGCTCCGCGAAATCGAGAAGTGAGCGCGCATTTCCATCGAAAACTGCTGCGATGTGCTTCAGCGTGCCGGAATCGCTGATCCGCCGAATTTGTCGGCGAAATCGCGTCAAAATTTCTGCCGCGATTGCACGCAAGCTAAGTACTCGACCGTCGCGCAATTTCCAAAGCGGCGCATTGATATCCGACGTCAAGGGATTTTGGCCTAACGAATCGGCTGTGACCCGCCACCCGCGACGCGAAGAATGTTTTCGCAGGCGAAACGGCGTGATGCGAGGAATTCCATGTCGGTTCAATTGCCTCAGGCCAAAATCTTCCCAGCGAAGGACCGTTTCTACGGCGCCCGCAACGAAAGCGCACGTCGCCAGCATCAAGGCGGGATCCGGGGTGAAATCAGCTGTCACCTCAATTCGAATCCTGCGGGGCCGAACGCCGACCGCGCTGCTCTGCCGGTTCGTTGCCAACAAAAACACGGGTGCGGGCAAAATGTGCGCGAGCAAATACGCAAGCTTGGTCGCGTTGCGAAATTTTGATTTTCGCGCGTTGGGAAATGAAAAATTGTAATGCGTGCTAAAACCCTGCAATCGGCACTGGCAGCGGTTTCGCCTGGCCCAGTGATCCAGCTCGGCTCGTAAAAACCGGATTTGCTCCCACAGTGAGCGAGTAGCGCGATAACAACAGCCGGGCTCGAGTTCAACAATTGGTGTCGCAACCTCAATTACACCCGTGTCGAAATAAATCGCGCCGCCAGCTGGAGATTGAAACGATTTGCCACTGCGCCGAATCATCCGCCGTCGCACAAGGCGGCTCGGATCGCCAAACACCTTCTCCGGGCGCCGTCGGCGTCCATTGACGAAAAGATTAAACTCCGCTTCCAGGCCGATCACCGCACGCGGGGGTATCGCGACAAGCGTGCGTTCGCGAGAAAAGCGGGTGCCCCGTTCTGCTCCGAAATTCTTCATGTCCTTAACAAGAGCTCAACTCGCGTCGCTGCATTCGCGCGGAGTCAAGCTCGCAAACCCTAAATCGATATGGAGATGGTCGTCGGTTTGCCCTCGTTCCGATCCGAACGGCCGAACAAACACAGCCGGACTGAGCGACGCAGCTATTGCCCCATATTTCCCAATTGACTTCACATCATTCAGAAAGGTGTCTCCAACGCGGTAAATGTTCGCAGCCGTGCCCCAGGCATGAATGCTTCTCGCGCCGCCAATCTGATGCGCCGGCGACCGGTACCCGCCATTTGCGCTGATGAAAACCGGCGCATCAACTTCGCGCCGGAAGTCCTCCAAGAATCTGGCAAGCAAAAGGATTGCACACGGTACGTAATGAGGGAACTGACTTAGGAGTAGCCTCGCCTCGCGACAGTCGACGAGCATCAATTCCGCGAGCGTAAAGTGCGGCGCCAGGCGAACCTCGTGCGCTTCCTCCCAGCTGCCAATTTCATAAAAGAAACGCGGCAGACGATGAACGATGCCGGTAGCACCGGCTTCGCTTTCGCCCGGTCGCAATAACGCGCGGTACTCTTCAACCAGACGCAAACCGTCAATCGGCCGCAGAAACTCAGTCCTCATTTGATTTCGGCTCTGTTCGCAATAGCGATCGATAAATGGCTTCGGAAATAGCTGCGACTGTTTCCCGCCGCCCCTCCCTTTCCGAATCGAATTCAGTTAAAATAGCGGCGATGTATGGCTCGCGTTCGGGCAAATAGACGATTCCAATGTCATGGCAGGCAGTCGAAATCTCACCGGTCTTGTGCGCGAC
>JBGPNR010000300.1:0-3004 GCA_041487635.1 Candidatus Udaeobacter sp.
ATTCCCGATCCGCGCGACTGGCACATCATTTATTCAAACAGCGAAGGCTACATCAATCGCTACGACAAAAATAAAGAGCAAGTGCAGGACGTTAGTCCCGTCCCGCTCGATAATTCCGGGCATGGCGCTGTCGATCTTGCGCATCGGTTTCAATGGGTCACGCCGCTCATGCTTTCGCCGCACAACCCGGATGTGCTCTACACCGCCGGCGAGAGCGTTTTCAAATCGACCGATCACGGACAGAGCTGGACACAAATCAGCGGTGATCTCACGCGCAACGACAAATCGAAGCAGCAACCAAGCGGCGGTCCGTTAACGAACGACATCACTTCAGTCGAATATTACGACACCGTGTTTGCGCTCGCTGAATCGCCAGTAACAAAAGGAACCATCTGGGCAGGCACAGACGATGGCCTCGTCCAGGTCACGACTGATGATGGTCAGCATTGGTCGAACGTCACACCGAAGATGCCGGAGTGGAGCACGGTCGATTTGATCGAAGCCTCTCCGCACGACGCTAACACCGCTTATGTGGCGGTGGATCGACATAAACTCGACGATTTTAAGCCATACATCTTCAAGACGACCGATCTGGGGAAAAGCTGGAGCTCGATCGTGCACGGAATTCCAGATGGCGCCTACGTGCACGCCGTGCGCGAAGATCCCAAGCGTAAAGGTTTGCTCTACGCCGGAACAGAGCTCGGAGTCTTCGCCTCGTTCGATGATGGTGCGCATTGGCAGCCATTACAATTGAATCTGCCAGTGATGCCGATTCACGATCTCGTTGTCAAGGATGACGATCTGGTGGTAGCAACGCACGGGCGCTCTTTCTGGGTGCTGGACGATTTGACGCCGATCCGCCAAGTGAACACGCAATCGCCACAGCCAGATGTCATTCTTTATCAACCACAGACCGCGTTGCGTTTGCATTACCCGGAGGAATTCGACAAACGACAGCCAGTCGGTGATAACCCGCCGCCCGGAGCAATCATTGATTATTATTTCAAGACCGCGCCAAAAGAAGAGGTCTCACTCGATATCCTCGACAGTTCGGGCAAAGTCGTCAGGCATCTTTCCAGCAAAGAGAAAAAAGAAGGCGAGCAACCGCCTGAGTGGCCCGATCGCGTCGAGCGCGTGAAAACGATTCCTGCAAATGAAGGGATGAATCGGTTCGCGTGGGATCTGCGCTACGAGGATCCGACTCAAATCCCGGGCGCGTTTTATTCTTCGACAGGGCCGAAGGGCCCGCTTGCGTTGCCGGGGGATTACCAAGTAAAACTGATTGTTGGCGGCAAATCGCAGACTGCGCCGCTTCATTTAGTGATCGATCCGCGGACGAAAGGACAGGAAGCCGGGTTGCAAAAACAATTCACCTTAGCAACGCAGGTGAACGATCGGATTTCGCAACTACATCAGGCGGTCAACGAGATCCGCGATCTCCGATCGCAAATTCAAAACCTGCACAAACGTTTCGGTGACGATCAGCGTTTAAAGCCAGCGCTCGCAGCGGCAGACGATCTCGATCACAAAATGTCCGAGGTCGAGCAGAAGCTGATTCAGGTGAACATGAAAGGTTCCGAAGCGAATCTGGCCTTCGCAAACATGTTGAATGAACGGTTTGACACGTTTAGTCACACAATCGAAGGGGGCGATACTGAGCCCACCAAGCCGCAACTCGATGTGTTCCAAATGTTAAGCAATCAGCTCGACGAACAGTTGAAAAAATGGGCGCAGCTCAAAAACGAAGATTTGCCCAAGGTCAGCGAATTGATCAAAGAAGCGAATTTGCCTGCGCTGATCATCACCGAGCCGAAGAAAAGTTAATGGAGATCATTCATGCTGGGGAGCACAGGCTGCCAGCCTGTAGTTCGCGGCAGCTTGCCGCGAACATGTGTGATGCCCCCGTCCGAGAACCTTCGAAGCATTCGGCAAGCTGCCGAATGCAACAGGCTAGCAGCCTGTGCTCCCCAGCATGACCAAAATCGACAAAGCTGTCGTGCTTGCAGCGGGACGCGGCACGCGCATGCGCGAGCTAACTAGCGATCTTCCCAAGCCGATGATCGAGGTGCGTGGCAAACCCGTTTTACAGCACATCGTTGAAGGATTGCAGCACGCAGGAATACGCGAGTGTCTTCTCGTCGTTGGTTATCGCGCCGATGCGGTGCAGAATTTTTTCGGTAACGGCTCCCGCTACAACGTCGGCATTCAGTATGCAACTCAGAAGGTACAGGATGGAACAGGTCGCGTTGTCGATCTCGGCCGCGATTTCGTCGGCAATTCTCCATTCATTTTGAGCTACGGCGATATCCTGGTCGATCCGGTGAACTACAAACGCGTTCTCGATCTTTCCGAAAACGTCGAAGCAATTGTCACGGTCACGCGTGGCGAAGATGTGAGCAAAGGCGGTGCGGTTTTCGTGAACGACCGGATGGAGCTTCTCGACATCCGTGAGAAATCTGACAGGTGGAGCGGCTTGTCCCAAGACGCTGTTCCGTTTTACAACGCCGGGCTTTACGCATTTCGTCCGAGCATTTTTGAATTCACGGCGAAATTGAAACCGTCACCACGCGGCGAATACGAACTGACCGATGCAATCCGCAATCTCGCGCAGTCCGGGAAGAAAGTGCAAGCGCTCGAACTCACCGGCGAATGGGCTGACGTTCGTGACCCGGAAATTCTCGCAAGGTTAAATCAGTCGTTATAGGGCAGGCGCCACGCCTGCCGTTTGCGATAGGCAACCGAAGCGATTGCTATCCAAGTTAGTTCAAAGCGACTGGTTTCCTCGACTCTTCAATTAACTTCTCAAAACGCGGATCGCCGCACAGCGGATCCCGAAACGGATGCAGCTTTAGCTAACCGAAGTTGACAAAAAGACAGAAGAAAACTGAACTGCGTAGCCAGGCGCTCATGCTTCCAGTCCGATTTTTTTTAGCAACTCGGCGAATCGTGGATCGGCACGCAAGTCATCCAAACCGGCAAAGATGCAGTATTCCCGAATCCACGC
>JBGPNR010000301.1:0-2999 GCA_041487635.1 Candidatus Udaeobacter sp.
ACAGAAGATAACGAAGAGAACAAAGGCTGTTGGTGGCGCTCAATAGATCGGGCTCAGTGATGGTGCCAGTTGTAGTTGCAGTGCAGCTCACGTTGAGCATCACCGCTTTGGACTGCGGCGACACGTCGCCGCTTTAAAAGCGCGGACATGTCCGCGCACTCCAAATCTCATCCGTGTCATCCGTGCAATCCGTGGTGGTCTGATTCGTGTCTATTCGTGTTAATTCGTGGTTAGATAACTCGTCCGTGAAGTTTTTGCTTTCGTAAATTCGCGGACTCTGTTCTTTGTTCGCCGATGGCTGAGGCAGCTGATCGGCGAATGAGCACCCGCGCGACGGGCGTTGTGGGCATCGCCATTCTGTCCAGCCGTGTCCTTGGTTTGATTCGGGAAACGGTGTTTGCCGGTTTGTTCGGCGCCGGAAAAAATCTCGACGCGTTCTTGATGGCATTTCGGTTGCCGAATTTGCTGCGCGATTTGTTTGCCGAGGGAGCACTTTCGACGGCATTCATCACCACGTTCTCGAAAAAGATTCCGATTGAAGGCGACCAATCTGCATGGCGACTGGCGAACAAGGTCGCCACGCTCACGGCCGTTTTCATGAGCGCGGTCACGTTGCTCGGCATCGTGTTCGCGCCGCAGCTTGTCGATCTCTTGACGTGGGGAAGTTGGTCGCCGGACAAGACTGCGCTGACGGTTCTGCTCACCCGAATCATGTGGCCATTCATGCTGCTGGTATCGCTGGCCGCGCTGGTGATGGGAATGCTGAACGCGAAACACGTTTTCGGTCCGCCGGCCATGGCCTCGAGCTATTTCAATCTCGGCTCGATCATTGGCGGCGTGGCAATCGGTTACTGGCTTGATCCGCATTTCGGTGCGCGGTCGCTCGTGGGCCTAGCGATCGGAACACTGATCGGCGGCGCGTGGCAATTGATCGGGCAATTTCCTTCGCTGTGGAAAGTCGGGTACAGATTTCACCCCGATTTTCACTGGCGCGACGAAGGTGTCCGCACGGTTCTGACGCTAATGGGGCCCGCAGTGATCGCCGCCAGCGCGGTGCAAGTGAACGTGCTGATCAACAGCGGATTTGCAGCCAGCCTTGGAAACGGGCCGGTGAGCTGGCTCAATATTGCGTTTCGCCTGATGCAATTGCCCCTGGGAATCTTCGGCGTCGCGATTGGCACGGTTACCCTTCCGCTCGTCTCAAAGAGTGCTGCGGTCGGGAACACCGCTGAATTCCGCGCGATTCTTGCGCGCGGAATGCGGCTCGCGTTTTTGCTTACCATTCCGTCAGCAATAGGACTGGCCATGCTGGCGGCGCCGATCATCAGCGTCATCTATCAGCACGGACGATTCACTGCCGAAATGACGCGCCAGACTTCAGGCGCACTGCAATTTTACGCGATCGGTCTCGTTTCCTATGCTGTGTTGAAAGTTTTGACGCCTGCGTTTTATGCGATCGGCAAACGTAACACGCCGATGGTTGTGAGTTTTCTGGCGATTGGTGCGAATCTTTTTCTCAACTGGCTTTTCACCTTCCGGCTGGGCTGGGGACATCGGGGCCTTGCCTTTTCCACAAGTCTGGTCGCGACAATCAATTTTCTGTTGCTATACGCGCTGATGCGCCGTCATACCCGCAGGTTGGAAACACGCCAGACGTTAATCAGTCTCGGAAAGATTTGTCTTGCTGGCGCAACTTTGGCGCTGGTCTGCTGGGTGGCCAATTACTGGTGGCTAGATGCGTGGGCGAGTCTGCGCTTTTTCCAGAAGTTAGCCACATTGCTCATCGCGATTGCATTGGCGGTAATCTCATTTTTCGCAGTCGCCTTTTTTCTGCGGATAAGCGAGGTGCAGGACATAATCGATGTTTTCCGGCGGCGAGTTGGAAGGTTGTAGAGGCATTTGTGTGATTGCTTAGCGCCAAAGGCGCGGTCTCATTGCTAGCCTGGGGCAACGCCCCAGGGCTTGTAAAATGGAAAAGCCGCCAGCGCTGACAGCGCGATTCACTTCCGGCGCCAGTTGCAGCATGATTGGCGTCATGCCGCAATCGCTCAGTAAAGTTATTGTTCACATCATCTTTAGCACAAAGGACCGCGAGCTGTTCCTCGATTCAGATGTGCGGGCGCGCATGCATGCTTACCTGGCAACAATGTGCCGTGACCTTGGCGGGAACTCGTGCGCGTCGGCGGTGTTTCCGATCACGTTCACATTGTGACGACGCTCCCGCGGACTCTTTCGCAAGCCGAAATGAGCGAGCAGATAAAGAAAGCGTCCTCGAAGTGGATCAAAGAGGTTGACACTCGCTATCGGCCCTTTTTCTGGCAGCGCGGCTACGGCGCGTTTTCGGTAAGCCCAAGTCAGCTTGAGGCCGTGCTGCAATACATTGAGGCGCAACAAGAGCATCATCGTACTCGCACTTTTCAAGAAGAATACCGGGAGTTGCTGCGCAAACACGGCGTTGATTTCGACGAGCGCTATGTCTGGGATTGAGAAGACGCCGACTCGATTGAATCGCGCTTTCAGCGCTCGTGATTTTTCTTCATTGCACGATTCCTGGGGCGTTGCCCCAGGCTACGGATGAGAGCGCACCTTTGGTGCTAAATCCAACGCTGAACTATCTGAATTCGATGTTGGGCGTTGAGTGTTGGACGTTGAAAGCCTTTTACCCGAGCGCTTGATCGAGATCCTCGATTAAATCATCGGCGTTTTCGAGGCCGATGGACAGGCGCAGCAAACCTTCGGCTGAAGTTGTTCCGGGTCCCTCGATCGATGCGCGATGCTCGATCAAACTTTCTACGCCGCCCAGACTTGTGGCACGAATGAAGATTTTCGTTTTTGCTGTGACCGACATGGCCGCGTCGCGTCCGTCCGTCACTTCAAACGAAAGCATCCCGCCGAACAACGACATCTGTTTCTCCGCGATCTTGTGACCGGGATGCGATTTTAGTCCGGGATAATGGACGCGTCGTGCTTTCGAGTGCGTGGCGAGAAAATCCGCAACT
>JBGPNR010000302.1:0-2977 GCA_041487635.1 Candidatus Udaeobacter sp.
ACGCTATCGCGAGCAGTATTACAATCTGCAGGGTGTGAACTCGTATCTCAATGTGATCATGACGTTGGCGGTGCTCGGGTTAGTCTTGCCCAATTTCACCACTTCTAAGAGCGGGCCAAATTTTTCCACCGAACAGGAGGTCTTTCTTATTGTGGTGTCACTCCTGCTTTACGGGATTTTCCTGCTCATCCAGACCGTGCGGCACCGCCGTTATTTCATGGAGCCGCAGGGTGTAGTAATTCCGCCGACTTCTGCTCATCACCCAGTTCAGGTGCGCTCAACGGCTTTTCATGCGGTAGTGCTGCTCCTTTATCTGGTTGCCGTTATTTTTATGGCGGAAAAGTTCGCTATCCCGTTGGACAACAGCATCGAGAAATTTCACATGCCGCAGGCATTTGGCGGCGCGATTGTCGCGGCGTTGGTGCTCTCTCCTGAAGGCTTAGGCGCGATCCGGGCCAGCTTGGAGAATCAGCTGCAGCGTTCAATAAACATTCTGCTCGGTTCGGTGCTCGCGACAATCGGACTAACGATTCCCGCCGTGCTGACCATTGGACTGATCACGAAGCGACCTGTGACACTTGGCGTGGAAGGCGCCAATCTTCCGCTGCTGCTGCTGACGCTGGCCGTCAGCGTCGTTACGTTTACAAGCAGGAAGACAAATGTTTTGCAGGGTTGCATCCACTTGTTGTTGTTCGCTGTGTTTGTGCTTTTGATTTTCGCGCCGTGAGTTGATGACGAAGAGGGAATCCTTCAGAAAGTCGGGAGCGCCGTGCATTTAAACAAGTCGGACAAGATTTTCGTTGCCGGCCATCGTGGAATGGTCGGGAGCGCGCTTGTTCGACGGCTCGAAGCCGAAGGGTTCAAGAATCTGCTGACACGCGACCGATCGGAGCTCGATCTGACAAGCGAGCCTGCGGTTGCGAAATTTTTTGCGGAGGAACAACCCACGATCGTGTTGGTAGCGGCCGCAAAGGTTGGCGGAATTAAGGCGAACGACGATTTCCCGGTGGAATTTCTCCTCGAGAATTTGCAGATCCAGAACAACGTCATTCGCTCAGCTTATGAGAGCGGCGTGCGCAAGCTTCTCTTTCTTGGAAGCTCTTGCATTTACCCGAAGTTCGCGCCGCAGCCGATTCCAGAAACAGCGCTCCTGAGTGGGCCACTCGAGCCGACGAACGAGGCTTATGCAATTGCAAAGATTGCTGGCATCAAGCTTTGTCAGGCATTTTCTCGCGAATACGGGGCAAATTTTATCTCGGCGATGCCGACGAATGTCTACGGACCAAATGACAATTTTGATCTGGAAACATCACACGTGTTGGCTGCGGTCCTGCGCAAAGCGCATGAAGCCAAAGTACGGAAAGACCAAAAACTGATCGTATGGGGAACTGGAGAGCCGCGCCGGGAATTTTTGCACGTGGATGACCTTGCTTCAGCCTGCCTTTTACTCCTGGAGAAATACGACTCCCCAGAAATCATTAATGTCGGTTGCGGCGAGGACGTTTCGATTCGCGAGCTGGCGGAATTAATCTGCGACGCTGTCGGCTTCGACGGTGAACTCGACTGGGACACGACCAAACCGGATGGCACGCCGCGAAAACTTTTGGATGTCAGCAAGCTTCGCGCTTTGGGCTGGAAGCCGACAATCACACTACAGGACGGCATCGCACGGACCTATCAGTGGTTCCTTGCGAATTGGGTCGACAGATAGTGACGGCGAACCGAGCTCAATAGCGATGCTGGGTTGACCGGCAATCTTTCTGGCGTTGACTGCTTTTAAGCGATGAAAAATTTGCGGGTTGGCGTTGTTGGAGTTGGTCATATCGGAAGCAATCATGCGCGACTGTATGCGGAGATTCCGTCCGCTGAGTTCACCGCAGTATATGACGTGGATCAAATCACGAACCGCACAATTGCGACCAAGTTCCGCACGACGCCTACCAGGTCTCTGGATGAATTTATTTCGATGGTTGATGCAGCTTCCGTGGCGACGCCGACCAATACGCACTACGAAGTTGCACGGTCTCTTCTTGCGAAGGGCAAACACGTGCTGGTCGAAAAGCCGATCACCGACAACACTGCGCATGCTGCCGAACTTGCAGAGTTGGCCGCGCGCAACGGTCTGATCTTGCAGGTCGGCCACGTGGAACGTTTCAACCCAGTCTTGGGCGCTCTTGAAAAAAACTTGACGCATCCGCGGTTCATCGAAGCGCATCGGCTGAGACCCTACTCGGAACGCGGTACCGACATCGGTGTCGTTCTCGATTTAATGATCCACGATTTGGAAGTCATTTTGCATTTCGTGCGTTCGCCTCTGTGGAGTATTGATGCAGTGGGCGTGCCCGTGCTTAGCCGGAGTGAAGACATCGCCAACGTGCGACTGCATTTCGAAGATGGATGCGTGGCAAATGTGACCGCGAGCCGCATCAGTCCTGAGCGCATGCGCAAGATTCGCATTTTTCAGGAGGACGCGTACATCTCGCTCGATTATCAAAATCAAAGTGGCGAAATCTACCGGCGCGTTGGAAAACAGATTTGGCGCGACAGAGCCAGCGTTGAACACGAAGAACCGCTGAAACTTCAACTCACTTCGTTCATCGAATGTGCGAACACGGGACGCCAGCCGCGCGTTTCCGGTTCTCAGGCAGCTGCTGCTCTGGAGTTGGCAGTCAAAATTACGAAGCAAATCGCGGCGGGTGCGTAGAGTTTCCCGATGCGCGGCGTCCGATGCTGTAGCCACCGCCCTGTGGGCCATCGCTTCGAGATATCCAGCGTGGACGGGCCACAGGCCCGTGGCTACAACAAGGATGAAGCCGCATGACCATCTATTTTGTTGCCGGCGAGGTAAGCGCTGACAATCACGGCGCCGCATTGATGCGCTCCCTGCGGGAGTTGGATCCCGGGCTTAAGTACGTCGGCCGCGGTGGTCCGCAAATGAAGGAGATCGCCGGCAAACAATTTAAGAACTGGATCGGCG
>JBGPNR010000303.1:0-2962 GCA_041487635.1 Candidatus Udaeobacter sp.
ACCACGAATTAACACGAATAAACACGAATTGCGCCGTCCTCTTAGTGTCCATTCGTGTTAATTCGTGGTTAAATTTTTACTCGTAGCGCAGCGCTTCGATGGGATCGAGCGCGGCGGCTTTGCGTGCTGGGTAAAATCCGAAGAAGACGCCAACGGCTGCACTGAACAAAAATGCGATAGCAATTGAGCCTATCGAAATCAGCGTGGGCCAATGCGCATAGACCGACAAGAGACCGGACGCGCCGATGCCGCAGACAATACCAATCAGACCGCCGACGGAACTCAGCGTCACAGCTTCAATCAAAAACTGCGTCAGAATATCGTTGCCGCGCGCGCCGACTGCCATGCGCACACCGATTTCGCGCGTTCGCTCGGTCACGCTGACGAGCATGATGTTCATGATTCCAATTCCGCCGACCAACAACGATACGCCTGCAATTGCGCCCAGCAAAACGGTCATCACCCGTGAAGTTGCGGTAGCGGTTTCGGCGATTTCCTGTTGCGTGCGCACGGTAAAATCGTCATCGCGACCGAGCCGGATATTGTGCCGTTGTCGCAGCAACGAGATAATCTGCTGTTGCGCCGGTGCGATCTGGCTTTGATCGGCAATTTGCACATTGATGTTGCGCAGCGTGGTGCCGCCGATCACGCGTTTCATCGCGCTCGTGTACGGCATAATGACGATATCGTCCTGATCGACGCCTTGCGGGCTTAAGCCTTTCGGCGTAAGCACGCCGGTAATCGTGAACGGCACGTTTTTGATGCGCAAAATCTGGCCGATTGGATTTTCGTTGCCGTAAATCTGCGTCGCGGTCGTGCGGCCAACGACGCAAACCTTATTCGCGCTGCGCACGTCCTGAGCCGTAAACGGCGCGCCGTCTGCCAGCGGCCATTGTCGAATGTCAAAATAATCTGCCGATTCACCGTAAATGCGCGTAAACCAATTTTGGTTTCCGGCAGCAACTTGCGTCGTGGAAACAACTTCTTCACTTACGCCGATTACACCTGGCACTTCGCGCCGAATTGCTTCGGCGTCTTCAATCTTCAAGGTGCCGGCGCCGCCCCAGCCGGTGCGAATGCCGCTGGACGTAGTGCTGCCGGAAAAGATCAGGATCACGTTTTCGCCAAGACTGGCGATCTGAGCTTCCACCTGCGCCTTCGCGCCATTGCCAATGCCGACCATGGCAATGACTGCTCCCACGCCAATGATAATGCCGAGCGCGGTGAGAACCGAACGCATTTTGTTTCGGCGCAACGCCCGATAGGCGACGTGAAATGTGGGTCCGATTCTCATTTTGCTCGTTGAAACGTTAAAGCGTTAAACCATCGAAGTGATGCCTTGTTGAAGCTGTGCTGCTGCATTCGCGCGTTCCGAAACCGCATGGTCATCCAGGATCAAGCCATCTCGCATAATAACATTGCGCTGCGCATAGGCAGCGATGTCCTGTTCGTGCGTCACCATGATGATTGTGATTCCGCGCTCGTTGAGCTGCTGAAAGATCGCCATGATTTCGACGCTTGTGCGGCTGTCGAGATTGCCAGTGGGCTCGTCTGCAAGCAGGATCTCGGGCTCGTTAATCAGCGCGCGAGCAATTGCGACGCGCTGTTGCTGGCCGCCAGATAGCTGGCTGGGATGATGATCTTCGCGGCCGGCGAGGCCGACCGATGCAAGAACACGATCTGCTCTTTCGCGAAGTTGGGCGTGCGATAGGTGGTGCGCGCTGTAAACCAGAGGTAATTCGGCGTTCTCACGCGCGGATGTGCGCGGCAGCAGATTAAAATTTTGAAAGACAAATCCGATTTTGCGATTGCGAATATCGGCGAGCTGATCACGGTCGAGCCCTGAAACATCGGCATCATCCAGGAAATAGCTGCCGGAACTCGGCCGGTCGAGACAGCCGAGGATATTCATCAGCGTGGACTTTCCGGAACCACTTGCGCCCATGAGCGCTACGAATTCGCTGCGTTTGATTTCCAGCGACACGCCGCGCACAGCGGGGACTTCCATTTCCCCAGTGCGATAGACCTTGTGCACGTCGACGAGCCTGACGAGTGCGCCGTTATTCATGCGTATGTCATTAACACCCTGCTTCAGCGGGGTGCCAGACGTTAGTTACCTCCCTCGCTAACCGCTTCAGCGGTTTTCCTGAGCCACCAGCAAACCGCTGAAGCGGTTTCTATTCTGTGACGTTCATGACCACCCCGCTGAAGCGGTGTGTTAATGAGAATCGTTCCAGCGCATTGCATTTGTAGGAGAAACTCCATAGCTTTCACGGGAACCGGCGCCCCCCGCCGGAGAATGGATTCGGCGGCGGAGACGCCGCCGGAGATTTGGAGGTCAACTCGGCAGTAACGACAAGGTCGCCTTCTTTCAATCCTTCGATTACTTCAGTCATCACGCCGTCGCTGATTCCTGTTTTAATCTGCACCGGTTGCGGTCGGCCACCGGACAAAACGTAGACTGTACGCTCGCTTGTTCTCTGCTCGTGTCCGGCGCCGCCTCGGGCGCCGGCTCGAGCGGGCGATCTCGCTTTTACTTCGCCAGGTGTTGCTTCCGCCGGCCGATATCGCAGCGCCGCGTTTTTGATCTGCAGCACGTTGTCTTCGTGCGCGATAATGATTGAAACGTTGGCTGTCATTCCGGGCTTCAATTTCAAATCAGGATTGCTTACGCCGATGACCGTGTCGTAGGTCACCACATTTTGCACCGTGATTGGCGCGTTTCGTACTTGCACGACCTTGCCGTGGAACGTGCGCATCGGGAAGGCGTCCACTGTGAAATCGACATCCTGCCCCACCTCTAGAACGCCCACGTCCGCCTCGGCCACATTCGAATCGATCTGCATTTTGGTGAGGTCATTGGCGATTTGGAAAATGACCGGCGCCTGCAAGCTGGCTGCGACTGTCTGGCCAACATCGACATTGCGCGAGATTACGACGCCATCGATCGGCGACGTGATCG
>JBGPNR010000304.1:0-2944 GCA_041487635.1 Candidatus Udaeobacter sp.
CCGATTCCATTGCCGCCGCACTGGGGTGGTTATCGGCTCAAACCGGATAGGATCGAATTCTGGCAGGGCCGCGCCAACCGTTTGCACGACCGATTTCGTTACACACAAAAGACGGACGGGGGCTGGTTGATCGAGCGGCTGGCGCCGTGAGAAACAACGAAATCCAAAAAGCGACGCGAGGACGCCCGCACACAGGCGGGCAGGCAGCGCGCACTCCGAAAGCTTCGCGAAATAGAACAGACGCGTTCGTTGATTTTGCGCGAAGCGCTTTTGGAGTGCGATGCGTCTTCGCATCGCTTTCATAAGCGCGCAAACATACGACTGTTCATGAAGAAAAATCTGAACCGCAATACTGAGATCGCGCGAGGGGACATCACAAAACAGGAGGTTGACGCGATTGTGAACGCGGCGAATACGACGCTTCTCGGCGGCGGCGGAGTCGACGGAGCGATTCATCGCGCCGCTGGACCTGAATTGCTCGCGGAATGCCGTACACTTGGCGGCTGTAAAGCCGGCGAAGCGAAAATCACTCGTGGCTATCGTTTGCCCGCTCGATTCGTCATCCACACCGTCGGACCGATCTGGCATGGCGGGACACATGGGGAGGCTGAGACCCTCGCAAATTGTTACCGAAATTCGTTGCAGGTTGCGGTGGAAAACGGAATCAAGACGATAGCGTTTCCGGCGATCAGTTGCGGCGCCTACGGCTACCCACTCCAAGAAGCTGCGCAAATCGCTGTAAAAACCACCCGAGAATTCCTCACAGGCGAGGATAAGATCGACAAAGTGATCTTTGTTCTCTGGAGCGACGATATCTACGAAGCCTATCTCCGGCTCCTGTAGCCCCTTCCGCTGTATGGCACGCCCAGAGCTGCGTTTCGCACATCGAAACGACTACAGTCGAGAGACGCAATCAGCCCGCCAGTTTCGATTCTTTTTTGTATGATTAATCCGAACGAAAACGATCTTACGAGGGACGAACCGCTTCCGGCACAGCTTCAGCCGCGCGAAGAAGAAATTGGCTCAACTGGGCGTGAGCAGTTTCGTCGAACAACAAACAAAATCTCCACGGCTATGAGCCAGACGTGGGACGAAACGAAGGAAAAAGCAGGCCGCGCGCGTGAGCGCACGGAATATTTCGTGCGCGAAAATCCCGTGCCGGCGATCCTGGGTGCGCTGGGGATCGGCATCGCCATTGGCCTTGCAATCCGCTATGCCTCTCCCACGGAACGAAAGACAGAAATCGACGTCAAATCGCCGCTCGGAGATCTGAACTGGAGTGTTCTTTCGTTGCCGTTTCTCTGGCCGTTCTTCAAATCTGCCAGGAAAAAATATGAAGAATCGGCCGAAGTAATGGCCGATGCGATGAAGGACGGCGTCAAACGACTAAAGAAAATCGATGTAAACCGTTACGCAAAGCCGATCCGGAAACGCTGGAAAGCGTGGACCCGCTGAGCTGTAGCCGGGATCGATGATCCCGACCGGGAGCGAACTAAAGCTTTGCTGCGTCAATTGCCAGGAAGCAATTGATGAGATCGGCCAGCTGACGTGGGGACTGCGCCATGAAAGCGTGCCCACCGTGAGGGAATTGAGCCAGCCACGCGTTGGGGATCGCGTTTACGAGTTTCAACGCATTCGAAGGCGGGATCACGACGTCTTCACTGCCGGTGGCGATTAGCACTGGCGCGTTTATCCCTCGCAGCCGGTCGCCAGCACCGTTGCGGTGCCACGCGTCCATTGCGGCAGCCTGGCGGTTGATCAGGTCAGGAGATAACCGCGCACGCGCAGCCGCCACGATGTCGCCGAATTTGCGGTAGAAGGATTCAGCGACATCGCTTGGAAAAAGCAATGACAGCAACCGCTTGGCCTGGTCGTGAGGCGTGCCGGAAGTATCGACGAGTTGTGACCAAACAGCAGCCGAAGCGAGATTTACCTCCGACCCGCCGGGATCTGTTGATAACAAAATCAGTTTGTTAACGCGATTCGGATGCTGCAAGGCCAGCGTCTGAGCGATGAAGCCGCCCATGGACCACCCAAGGATGCTTATGCGCTCGAAACCGAGCGTCTCGATTACGTGCGCGGCATCATGAGCGAGCCGGGCGATGTCGAATGGCCTCCCATCGTCACCAGAACCGCCGATCCCGCGGTTGTCGAGAAGAATCAGCTCGCTGTAAGAGGCGAGCCCGTGAATGAACAAAGGATCCCAGTAGGAACTCGTCGCAGCGAATCCGTTCAGAACCAGAAGTGGGCGACCATTCCCAAGTCGCCGATAAACAATTTTCGTGCGATCGACTTCGATTGCGGCTGACGACTTTGCTCCCATCCGGATAAACTCGATCATTGAAGCGTCGCGCTACCTCGCTGAAAGTGTCAATCCACAAATGGCAAACTCCCGTTCCGCTGAGAAGCCCGCGTGGCAACGCAATTCAATTTTCGAATTTTTTGCGTCACTCAAACTCGCTGTGGTTTTGCTCGCGGTGCTCATCGTTGCCGCGATCGCAGGCACCATTTACGAATCGAGTTTCGACGCGAAAGTCGCGCGCGCCTACGTTTACGGTGCGCCGTGGTTCAATCTCTGGCTGGTTTTGCTGGGAGCGAATCTTGCCTGTTCCGCCTTCTCGCGCTGGCCCTGGCGTAAACATCATCTTGCATTCCTCATCACTCATCTCGGTATCATCACGTTGTTGATCGGCTCGCTCATCGGGAGGATTTGGGGGGTCGAAGGGACAATCACACTCTTCAAAGGCGAACCGCCAACGAACCGGCTTTTAGTTAACGAGCGTCAGCTGCGCGTTCACGATGTTGATGGAATCGTGAAAGGCTATCCTGCTGAATTCTTGCATCATCCACCAACGCCACAGCATCCACGCGACCTTGGACAGCTCGCCAGCGGAGCGCATTTGCAAATTGTCGATTACGCGCCGGCGATCGAGGGGAAGCTGAA
>JBGPNR010000305.1:0-2941 GCA_041487635.1 Candidatus Udaeobacter sp.
GCAGTGGCTTTGAGCGCACTTTGCCGAAGAGATCCCCAGCTCCAAACGGTCGATTTACGATTACCGCCACGCCGCGCTCCTGCGCCAGCGGCAGAACGCGCTCTTCAGCCTCGCGTTCCATAAGTGAATAGTTGATCTGCAGAAAATCGAGTTTCTCGCTGCGCATGATTTTCTCGACATCGGGAAAAACGCCTGCCTCGTGGTGGGTGATCCCCAGATACCGGATGCGGCCCTGCTGCTTCCATTCACGCAACGTCGCCAGATGCGTCTGGACATCCACCAGGTTGTGAACCTGCATCAGATCGACTCGTTTCGTGCGCAACAGCGCCATCGAACGTTCCATTGATTTGATTCCGTTTTCTTTGCCGTGCGTCCAAACCTTTGTTGCGAGAAAAAGCTTGTCCCGAATTCCGAGTGCCGCAGTGAGTTCGCCGATCACCTCCTCGGCTCGGCCGTACATAGGCGATGAATCAATGACGCGACCGCCAAGTTTCACGAAGAGCGAAAGCACCTCTTCAAGCTGTCTGCGAGTATCCGTCGTGAGATCGACATCAAAAGCTCGCCATGTTCCCAGGCCGATCACTGGCAGCTTCTCGCCTGAGGAGGGAATAGTGCGCGCTAACATGGTTGTTGATTCGCTCGCCGTGCGGGCGCTGATCGGCAAAGCCAGTCCGGCCGCACTTGCTCCAATCAAACGCGCGGCTTCGCGGCGAGTCATTCGGTTTAGCTTTC
Organism: Candidatus Udaeobacter sp.; assembly: GCA_041487635.1. Taxonomy (GTDB): domain Bacteria; phylum Verrucomicrobiota; class Verrucomicrobiia; order Chthoniobacterales; family UBA10450; genus Udaeobacter. The sequence continues at coordinate 733 of JBGPNR010000305.1, forward strand.
GAATTGTCATGTCGAGTGGCCTTGCCTGCCAAGCCGTAGCTTTATGCGAAGGTCTGGAGACATCTCTAATTGGATAGGGAACAGCGGTTAAGAGATTCCTCGACTTCGCTCGGAATGACAAGAATGGTTAGCGGGTTATATGAAGACGACGCGCCGCCGTTTTATCAAATTCGCCGCTGCGAGTGCCGGCGCGGTTGCCTTGAACGCAAGATCGACAACGCTGTTTGCAGAGAAATCTGTGAAACCTCTGCGCATTCTGATTCTCGGCGGCACCGGATTCACCGGTCCATATCAGGTGCGGTACGCGCTCAGTCGCGGACATAAGGTGACGACCTTCAACCGCGGCAAGACGCATCCCGGCGAATTGCCTAACGAAGTCGAACAACTCGTTGGCGATCGCAATGGCAAACTCGATGCGCTGAAAGGTCGCCAATGGGATGTAGTGATCGATAATCCGACGACGCTTCCGGCGTGGGTGCGAGACGCCGCTCAGGTTTTGCAAAGCAACGTCGAACGTTACGTGTTTATCTCGACGATTTCCGTTTATGGCGAGGTGAAAACCGGCCCGGACGAAAACGCGCCGACGGAAAAATATGAAGGCGCCGATCCCTACAAGGAGACGCTCGAGGCGATGAAGGCAGGCGGTTACAAAACCTATGGTCCGCTCAAGGCACTCTCGGAAAAAGAAGCCGAGAAATGGTTTCCTGGGAAAACGCTGATTATTCGGCCGGGGCTCATCGTCGGTCCGCGGGACGAGACTGATCGCTTCACGTATTGGCCGGTGCGTATCGACAAAGGCGGCGAAGTGCTTGCGCCGGGAAGCTCGGACGATCCGGTCCAGTTCATCGACGCGCGCGATCTTGCCGAATGGACCATCCGCATGGCGGAAAATCGCGAGACGGGAATTTACAACGCGACCGGGCCAGCGAAGCCATTGGGCATCGGCGGAATGCTGGATGGAATAAAAGATGCACTGAAATCAAACCCAAATCTTACTTGGGTCAGCGAAGATTTTTTAACGCAACAAAAAGTGCAGCCGTGGTCGGATATGCCGGTATGGACCGGAAGAGAGAGCGGACTCGCTCGGGCAAAAATCGATCGCGCGCTGAGTAAAGGGATGACGTTCCTTCCGCTCGCCGAAACTGCGCGCGACACGCTCGCCTGGTTCAAATCGCTCCCGCAAGATCGACAATCGAAATTGCGCGCCGGTCTTACGCCCGAACGCGAAGCAGAAGTGCTTGCCGCGTGGAAGAAGAAAGAAATGACGAAATCCTAATGACGAATGACGAAATAGGCTCAAAATGTTCGAATGACGAATAATTGTTCGGGCTTCGTCATTCCTTCGTCATTCGACATTCGTGCTTCGTCATTAATGTGAAAGGCATCCTCGCCAAGATCGTTGATGTAAAGCCGGACGAGATTCGCGCACTCTGGCTCGGGTTCGTTTTTAATTTCATGGTCCTGGGCAGTTACTACGTCATCAAACCAGTGCGCGATGACATCGGCGCGCACAACGGCGTCCAAAATCTCTGGTGGATGTTCACTGGCACATTGCTCGTTGCGCTTGTCGCCAACACTGCCTTCTCGGCCATCGTCGCGCGTATGTCACGACGCCAATTCATCCCGATCGTTTACCGTTTTTTCATTTTAAATCTCGCCATCTTTTATCTGGCGATGCACTACCTGAGCAACACTGCACAGTTTTGGGTCGGGACAGCTTTCTTCGTTTGGGTCAGCGGCGCTTTCAACCTTTTCATCCTTACCGTCTTCTGGGCGTTCATGTCGGATGTATTCAGCCCCAACCAAGGCAAACGCCTCTTCGCGTTCATCAGCGTGGGCGGCGAGCTTGGAGGCATCGTCGGTGCGTTTCTCGCCGGAGCGCTGGTGAAAGGAATCGGTGCCGTCAATTTGCTCATCATTTCGGCGATCATGCTCGAGGCGGCAGCGTGGTGCGTGCGATTTTTTCCTGCTGATTTCCAGACTCGTCATCCTGAGCGAAGCGCGGCGGGCGATGATAAAGCGGCCGAAAGACCAGTCGGCGGCGGAATCATCACCGGTATCTCACATGTCTTCCGCTCGCCTTATCTGATGGCGATTTGCGGGTTCATGTTCCTCTACGCCATCACCACGACCTTTGTTTATTTTCAGCAGGCTGATATCACCGGAAGCCAATTCCACGATCGTGCCGCGCGCACGGCTTTCTTCGCAC
>JBGPNR010000306.1:0-2935 GCA_041487635.1 Candidatus Udaeobacter sp.
ACGAAGCCGTGGTGCGCATGATTGTGACGGAAGGACCCGAGCGCATCCGCGAGCTGGCAGAGCTCGGTCTTCAGTTCGATGAGCGCGAGGTCGGCGGGCATCGCGAGCTCGATCTGGGCAAGGAGGGCGGTCACTCCAAGCGTCGGGTCCTGCATGTTCAAGACGTAACCGGGCGGCAGATCGAGGAGACTTTGCTGCGTAAGCTGGTGCGACAATCACACGTCCAATTATTGGAAAATCACATGGCCGTGGACTTGATCACGGCAGCCAAACTCGGTTTCGCGACAGAAGACCGCTGCCTCGGAGTCTATGTTCTGGACGAAAAAACCGGTGACGTGGAAACAATCCGGTCGGATCGAATCGTGCTGGCAACCGGCGGTTGCGGGAAAGTTTATTTGTATACGACAAATCCGGACGTCGCGACTGGAGACGGCGTGGCAATGGCGTGGCGCGCAGGTGTCGAGATCGCGAACATGGAGTTCATCCAGTTTCATCCCACCTGTCTATTTCATCCTGAGGCGAAATCATTTCTGATTTCCGAGGCGGTGCGCGGCGAAGGCGGCATCTTGCGCAACAATCGTGGCGAAGACTTTATGAAACGCTACGATCCGCGTGGCTCGCTTGCGCCGCGTGACATCGTCGCGCGGGCGATCGACGCCCAGATCAAACGCTCAGGTGCGAAATGTGTGTTTTTGGACATCACGCACAAACCAGCGGAATTCATTCGGGAGCGCTTCCCGCACATTTACCAGACTTGCCTGCGATTCGGGATCGATATGTTGAAGCAGGCGATCCCGGTTGTACCGGCAGCGCATTATCAATGCGGTGGAATCAAAACCGACATCAATGGGGCGACGAATTTGCCCGGGCTATATGCGATTGGCGAGGTCGCGTGCACCGGCCTGCACGGAGCCAACCGGCTTGCAAGCAACTCGCTGCTGGAAGGTTTGGTCGTGGCGCATCGCGCGGCCGCGGCAGCCGTTGCGACGCGATCGGCTCGAAAGCAAAAAGTCCCGTTGCCGGAATGGAAATCGGGGAATGTGCAGGACGTCGACGAACTGGTTGTCATTTATCACAACTGGGATGAGATCCGACGCCTCATGTGGGATTACGTGGGAATTGTCCGTACCGATAAACGGCTGCAACGAGCGAGCGCACGGCTGCGAAACCTTCAGCGCGAAATCCGCGAGTTCTATTGGAATTTCAAAGTATCCGTTGACTTGCTGGAGCTGCGTAACCTCGCCGCGGTAGCGGCGTTGATCGTCGATTCGGCACTATGCCGCAAAGAAAGCCGGGGCCTCCATTACACGCTCGATTATCCGAAGGCGGATGGTCGAGATTTCAAGCACGATACGCTACTGAGCCGCGGATGAGACTGGGCGCTACGACGCGCGCCCTGGGAGGGTTTTCGAGGCAACACGATGGTGTACCTAAGAAAATTCGGCTTGCCTGAACGCGCCGAATCGGATAAAAGAAGCCGGCGTCTTAACATGAGGAGACTTCTTCCGGTTTGTTTGAGTCTGGCGGTCTTTGTTGTTCCGAAAGCTTTCGGAGATGAACAATCCACTTCCCCTTATGCAACCGCGGCAGACTTTGCCAAATACGCAATGAAATTGCGGGAGCAGGCATTGCTCAAGGTGGAACCGCAAGTTTTCATCCCGACCAGTTCTCGTCCTGCGATCCAGCGTTACCCGTGGAAAACGAACATCGTGACAACGGTGTTTTGGGTCGGAGAACAGGCTGCGGGCAATAATCCGGTTCCCAATTACAGAAGTTCCTGGGACGCGAATTGGACGAACAACTACGGCGGCTTCGATAACCCCGATCCGTCAGCGCGGCGCAGTTATCTTCCGATAGCGTTCATACCGCGACAAAATCCCTTCTACTGTGCGCTGCCGTACAACGATGTCACGCATGGCCAGTTCAAACCGGAGGCCCCGCTGGTGATTCCGTGGTTCAAGCAAGCCTATACAGGCCAGGGGCAGTCGGTATGCTGGCACCGTTGGATTGCCATTCGTAAAGGCAACCGCACTTGTTATGCGCAATGGGAGGACTGCGGCCCTTTTCGCACCGACCATTTTCAGTATGTCTTTGGAAACGAACGTCCCAAGCCAAATCTTAATCATGGTGCAGGGCTGGATGTCTCGCCGGCGGTGCGTGACTACCTGGGACTGGCGCCGACCGACGTAATTGATTGGCAATTCGTAGAAGTGCGTGACGTGCCTCCGGGTCCGTGGCGAAGCTACGGCGAAAATAATCACTTCGTCATTGCGCGTAGTAAGACCGAACAGCGAATGGCTGACCGAAACGTGAGCGCCGCGAAGAAATAGGCGTGTAAGTTTTCCACGTTTAGCGCTGTAGCCGCGGCCCTACGGGCCGTCTTCGTGGTTACCCGAGTTGGACCGGCCACAGGCCGGTGGCTACAAGATTTGCGAATCGGCCTTCTAGCCGCTTGGGGAAGATACCGGGGACGGAGCGAGTGAGGGCGATGGAACGGCTGGGGCCGGTGCGTTTCCGCCGGGCGATGGACTTCGATGAGAAGCTCTCGGCTTCGCCATACGAATCAGTTCCGATACGGTGACGAATTTGAATCCCTTGGCCTCGAGGGCATCAAAAGTGGAGGGCATCGCTTCGATTGTTCCAGGGTGAATGTCGTGGGATAGCACAATCGAACCGGGTTGAGTCTCCTTAAGAATGCGACTGCGAACCACAGCCGGCCCGGGCCGTTTCCAGTCAAGCGGATCAACGTCCCAAAGAATGATCCGGTATCCGAATTCATCGTGAATCCAGCGTTTTTCGCGTGCCGTAATCGAACCGTAGGGGGGCCGCATTAATGTAGGACGCTGACTGGTTGCGTTTTTGATTGCGTCGTCGGTTCGCTGCAATTGGCTGCGAACACCCTGGTCCGACATTTTGCCGAAGTTGGGATGCGACC
>JBGPNR010000307.1:0-2926 GCA_041487635.1 Candidatus Udaeobacter sp.
ATTCATCGCGTTTATGCCGCAGTGGGACTTTCTCAATTTCATCTCCACCCACGCAAAAGTATTTCCAAATTTCCAACTGCACATGCAAACCGAGGTCGTCGATTTGCTGATGGAGAACGATCGCGTAGTCGGCGTCCGCGCAAAAACGCCGCGCGGCGAGTTGGATGTAAGGGCAGACCTCATCATAGGCGCAGACGGGCGGCATTCGATTGTTCAACAGCGCGCGCATTTGGAACGACGCAATTTCGGCGTGCCAATCGACGCGCTCTGGATGCGCATTTCCAAAAAACAAGGCGATCCGGAACAATCGTTCGGTTTCTTTCAGCACGGCAAGCTGCTCGTGATGCTCGATCGCTGCGATTACTGGCAATGCGGTTTCGTCATTCCTAAAGGCGGCTTTGACGAAATCAAAGCGCGAGGACTTCCGCAATTTCAAAACGACATAGTCAGCTTTGCTGCATTTCTGCGCGATCGCGTAACAGAGCTGGACGACTGGTCAAAAATCAAATTGCTTACGGTTCAAATCAATCGTCTGCGCGATTGGTGCCGTGACGGATTGCTTTGCATCGGCGATTCTGCACACGCCATGTCGCCCGCAGGCGGCGTTGGCATTAATCTCGCGATTCAGGATGCCGTTGCGACGGCTAATCTACTCGCCGAGAAACTGCGGAATGGTCCAGTCTCGGTAGACGATTTGCGACAAGTCCAACTGCGGCGCGAATGGCCGACGCGATTGATCCAGGGAATGCAGGTTTTTGTTCATCAACGAGTCGTTACCGGTCGAGCGTCCGGCAACAAAGAATCGTTGCCGTTTATAGTGCGCTTGCTGAAATGGTTCCCAATTCTGCGACAACTGCCCGCGCGTTTCATCGGCATCGGTCCGCGGCCGGAACATTTCCACAGCCCAACTGTAGTTTAGGAACGCCACGTTTGTTTTGGTTCGGCCGCTGGATACGATCAACCATGTCCCTCGATCTCGACAGCATCCATGCGGCCCATGAGCGGATTCGGGCGTACATCCATAGGACACCGGTGTTGACTAGCTCGCGTCTGGATGGAGCGAGTCCCGCGGCCGCGGGACTGTTCTTTAAATGCGAAAATTTTCAGAAGATCGGTGCGTTCAAAGCGCGCGGCGCGACCAACGCAGTATTTTCGCTGGACGATGTCACCGCGCGGCGCGGTGTCGCAACGCATTCGTCCGGCAATCACGGTGCCGCGGTAGCGCGCGCGGCGAAACTGCGCGGTATTCCTGCGCACATCGTTATGCCATCTAACTCGGCGAAGGTGAAGATTCGCGCAGTAGAGAGTTACGGTGCGCACGTTGTTTTTTGTGAACCGACTGAACAGGCGCGCGAAACGACTTGCGCTGAAGTAATCAACAAGACCGGCGCAACGCTGATTCATTCCTTCGAGAACGAACAAGTGATGGCAGGACAGGGGACAGCAGCCGTTGAATTGCTCGAACAGGTTTCCGATCTCGATCTGGTGATGTGCCCGGTCGGCGGTGGTGGATTGCTTGCTGGCACAGCGGTCGCGGCAAAATCGATGCGCCCCAAAATCAAAGTGATCGCGGTTGAGCCGGCGAATGCGGACGATGCGGCGCAATCATTTCGTGCGGGGCGACGGCTCGTGACAGAAAAAAAGTTTACCATTGCCGACGGACTGCGGACAAATGTCGGCGCACCAAACTTTGCGATTGTCCAGCGCTACGTGGACGGCATCGTGACGGTAAGCGAGGAAGCGATCGTTGCATCGATGCGCACCATTTGGGAAACCATGAAAATCATCGTCGAGCCCTCCGCATCTGTGCCGTACGCAGCAATTCTCGAACGTGTGATCGATGTGGACGGACGACGCGTCGGAATTATTTTGACCGGCGGCAACGTCGATCTGGACACGTTGCCTTGGATGAGCTCGAGATAGGCGACAACTATTAACGCGAGCATTAGCAGGATGAGGAGATCGGGTCGCTCCAATTTTCTGGTGTGGCTGAGTGGGGACACTTCGCTTGTTCCCCACAACAACAGGAGCAGTTTTTCTCTTTCGCGATCTTTGTTTGGCCATTCGTTGCGAGACTACCAGGGGTTCGGGCAGGAGAAGATTGGCGGTGGCGAAACGGTTCAAAGCTTTTTCGTGATGTCCGGAATTCTAGGGAATTGCGTGAGATTGCAGCCGGTGTCACACCCTCTACACTAACCACTAACCCGATGGTTCTCGAGCCGGTTCGTCCGATTGAATTGCCAGAAATACGCGCAGCTCGCGAGCGCATTGCAAAGACCATCGTGCGCACGCCACTGATTGGGCTCGACCTTGGACCGAAGTTTCCTGACGTCCGTCTCAAGCTTGAGAATCTACAACCGATTAACGCTTACAAATTACGCGGCGCTGCGAACGCTGTGGCGTTGCTTTCGGAGGAAGAACGTGGGCGCGGCGTCTGGACAATCAGCGCAGGGAATGCTGGGCAGGGTGTTGCCTACGCGGCAAGAGCCGCAAATGTGCCCTGCACAGTTGTAGTTGTCCAAACGGCGCCGCAATCAAAGCTCGATCGAATGAAAGCGCTCGGCGCCAAACTCTTCCCGGTGCCGTACGATGTCGCATGGAAAGCGCTCGAGGAACGATCATTTCCCGGAGCCGACGGAACATTCATTCATCCCTTCGACGATGACAATTTCATCGCCGGTCACGCCACGATGGGACTCGAAATTCTGGAAGACGCGCCGTATACGGCTGCGGTCATCGCTAGCATTGGCGGTGGCGGACTGATCACTGGCGTGGGCAGCGCAATCAAGGCGCTTAAACCAGAGACGAAGGTTTTCGGAGTTGAACCGGAGACAGCTGCGCCGGCAGCGCTTTCATTCGAGGAAGGTTCGCCGCAAGTGTTCACGAATTGGAAAGCTTCATTCGTAGATGGCGCCGGCGGCCAAAG
>JBGPNR010000308.1:0-2909 GCA_041487635.1 Candidatus Udaeobacter sp.
AGGAATTTCTGTATGCCGGCCGGCGTTTTCAACGCGCGCAGTCGGCGCAACTCCGACGGCGTGAAACCGAAAGTATCCGTGCTTCGCACGAAGGAAGCTCCAACAGTCAACACGCAAGCTCCAGAGAAATTCGACCCGAAATGTTCGCTGCTGGTTCGGAGCTTCCCCGGTAATGGGCTGTAGTGTGCGCTACAGCGCCCGTGCCTACGGGTCGCCTCTCTCTTTCGAAGGGAGAGGGGAGGGTGAGGGTTATTCAGAGCAAGTGAGGCGCGTAGCTGCCAAAACCCCTCACCTTAGTCCTCTCCCCTTACAAAGGGCGAGGCCAGATAAGCCAGTCGGCCGCATTGATCGATGTTGAAGGATCGCGAGCGCGCCTCGTCTAATCGTTCGGCCAAGGGTCGATTAAGGCGCGGTCGTCCACGTCGACGGGTTGCGGACTGCCTCGACAACCTGCTTGATTGCGTCAACCACCAGTTGCGGTTCCTGGATTTGAATATAGTGCGCGCTTTTTGTGGCGACTGTGTGTTTGGCGTCTGGCGCAAGCGCCGCCAGCGCACGCTGCCCCGCGTGCCATGCGTTGTTCAGCGCCGCAGGAAAATCAGCGGGCAACGGCTGCCATGGACTCAGGTCGAACGGTTGACCTTGCGTCAGAACAAAAAGAGGAATCGCGCGGAGCGGTTGTGCGGCAGCGGCTTTTTCAATCTGATCTAAACTGGCATTTACGTCGAGCGTCTCGATCTCTTTATATTTTTCGAGCCCGGGCGTCGGCTTGGTAAATCCAAAGTTCACATACAACTTCCACTGTTCGGGTGTTAGACCGGACTTCACCTTTTCGGACAGCGCATCAACCAGAACCATTCCGACAACCTCATTCGGGTAAGTGCTGGCGTATAAGCGAGCAAAGATGCCACCAAAGGAATGCGCGGCGAAGACATATGGTCCTGGGACATGCGCCGCGTGGAGTAACGCATGAAGATCGGAAACGAGGTCGCGCGCGGTGCGCGGCATAGGGACCGCGGTGCTCCGGCTCAAATGATTCGCGTCAAGAAGAGTTCCCGGGCGATCATAGGCGCAAACCCGGGTAAACCTGGCAACCTGCGGAAACACAGTCGTCATTTCAGGCTCAAGCGGAGTGCTCCAGATCGCGGCATCGTTCCGGTACCCGGATTCGAGAATCACCGTCGGGCTGCCCGACCCGCGGCACTCGAGGTACATCTTGCGGCCATCTCCGATCGCGACCAGACCGGCAAAATCACCGGTTGCGGGGACTGGAGCCCTACTCTGTGGTGCAACTTGTGGCGCTGATTCGCGCTTGAAAGTTCCTTCATCGCGCACATTGAGATTCTCCACGAGCACCTGTGCGGCTTTGCCATCGGGGCCGACGGTAAAGGTAATGCCGCTTCTGCCGACAGCGTTTTCGCCCTCCGTCTCATAAGTGAACGTATCCCGGTCATAGTGCTTCATCGGGAACGTCTGGTTTTTCGGACCCTCCACGATTGCTAATCCGCCGTCCTTTTCGACGATGGAAATGTCGCCAAAGTAATCGTTCGTATATTTCCCAGCGTAGGCGCTGTTCTTCAGCGCGGGTGTCGCCGATGCCGGTGGTTTGGAATAATCGAACCCTAGCACCGTTCCAATCGCTGCCGGGTTGGAATACACCTGTTTAAACAGCGGAAACCAATCTTGAGTGGGTTTGCCATACAGTGCGATATCCACAAAGGTCGTTCCGAGTGCTTCCGCTATGCCGAGGGGATACGCATTCGTCAGCACCACGATGCCCAGTTGCTCGCCTGGTACCAGATTTGCATAGGTGGCCGTGCCGAGGCCAAACGCGCCGGAGTGATTTAAGCGCAATCGACCTTCCTGATCGTAGCCAACGTTCCATCCCAAACCGTAGAAAGTCGGTAGTTGCGTGAAGGGATTAAAGCCGGTGAGCATTTGCGGGTGATGCGTTTCGGCCAGCGCCTTTTCATCGACGATTTGTTTGCCTTCAAATTTGCCGTCCGCGAGCTGCAACTGCAGCCACTTCGTCAGGTCGTTTACAGAAGAACTCACCCCACCGGTCGGCGATTGCGCATCTGGATCGCGTTTGAACTTTTGCACCCATTTGCCAGCGACCAGCACATGTCCCAACGCTTTGTTCCTGCGCGCCATGAAATCCGCATAACGCGAGCTGGTCGAGCTCATGCCGAGCGGGCGGTACAATTTTTGTTCGGAGGCGTTTTCCCATTCGACGTCGTACGCTTTTGCTGCAGCAATGGCCCCTTCGGTCATGCCAAAATTCGTGTACGCATAATGTGAACGAAAACTGCTGCTCGGGTGTTGATAGCGCAGGCGATGCAAAATTTCCGCGCGTGTGAAACCGAGATCTTCCAGCAAATCGCCCGCGTGCTCGGGCAAGCCGCTGCGATGCGCGTACATGTCCCGGATCGTGATTTCGCGCGTGACCCACGGATCAAACATCGCAAATGTGGGATCGAGGACGCTCAGTTTTGAGTCCCAGGTGATTTTTCCTTCACCAACCAGCTCTGCAACCACCGTCGAGCCAATTGGTTTGGACAGCGACGCGAGTTGAAACACAGTGTCCGCGTCCACCGGATTTTTCGCGCTGGTATCGCGAACCCCAAATCCTTTCACGTACACCGCCTTGTCTTGAAAAACGACCGCGATCGCCAGCCCCGGCAGCGCATTTTCCTGTATTTGCTTTTGTGCGAGTTTTTCGAGTTCTTGAATAGCTCGAGTTACCTGCTCGAAAGTGACATGAGGTTTTTCCTGTGCGGTTACGCAAAACGGCGCAGCCAGAATCAGCGCTAGTGTTTCAGCCAAGATAACCGAGTGCATGGGTTGCATGTGGCTTCTCCTTATGTCGCGCACGCGCGAAACTCGAATATTCAGCATCCAAGCTCCAG
>JBGPNR010000309.1:0-2899 GCA_041487635.1 Candidatus Udaeobacter sp.
ATGGAACGTGCATGGGCCGACCGACGGCGAATTGACGTTCGTCAGCGGAAGTCCGGGGAAAACGGATCGGCAACTCACTTTGGATGAACTGGCCGACACGCGCGATCGATATCTGCCTTACGTCTTGCGAATGTTTAACCGGCGCGAAGTGCTCGAACTGGCTTACAGCGCGCGCTCTTTTGAGAACGCAAGGAAGGCCCGCGACGATCTTTTCGGAGACCAAAACAACCGGAAGCGTTACGACGGTTATCTGGCCGGCCTGCTTGATCCCCAAATCTGGTCAGCGCTCAAGGCCCGCGAGCAAAAGTTGCGCGACGCAATTGTGCGCGATCCCAAATTGAAATCGATTTCTGCTTACGACCGAATCAAACGCGCCCAGGCTGAGATCGCAAAAAACGCGCCGCTATATAACTACCTCGAACAGGAACGGCCGGTCACCATCGGTTACCGCGGACCACGAGCGCTCTCCGGAAATCTTTTCAAATATGCCCGGCTTCTAACGCGCGCGATTGACGAACGCGTTAAAGCGAACGGCGAACGGGTCCCGCAATTTCGCGACAGCGCGCGCGAATCGCTCGAGCTGGAGCTCTTCTCGACCGAACCGATCTATGATGATTACGAAATATTGCGACTGACCGATTCGCTTACCGATTTCGCTTCTCAGTTTGGTGCAGACAATCCGCTCGTTCAGAAAGTGCTCGCCGGAAAATCGCCGCACGCGCGCGCTGTGGAACTCGTCTCCGGCACAAAACTGAAAGATGTGGCCGTGCGGAAAGACCTCTATCACAAAGACGCAGCTGCTTTGGAGGCAGCGCATGATCCAATGCTCGATCTCGCGCGCCTCACAGATGGACCGGCGAGAGAAGCGCGAAAGATTTACGATGCACAGGACGAAATAAAAAAGCAGGCGTACGCAGAGATCGCGAAGGCGCGTTTTGCCATTGAAGGGACCGGCAGTTATCCGGATGCGACCTTCACGCTCCGGCTCTCCTACGGGACTGTGCGCGGATACGAACAGGATGGAAAGCAAATCCCGGCGTTCACCGATTTCGCTGGGCTATATCAACGTTCCGCCGAACACGACAACAAACCGCCGTTCGATCTGCCGCAGCGCTGGATTAACAAGAAGGCAGATCTCAATCTGGCGACACATCTCAATTTTGTTTCCGACGCAGACATCATCGGCGGCAACAGCGGCAGCCCGGTCGTAAACAAGTCGAACGAATTCGTCGGGATCATTTTTGACGGCAACATCCAGTCGCTGGTTCTCGATTGCATCTACACCGATACACAAGCCCGCGCTGTATCGGTCGATTCCGCCGCGATTACTGAAGCGCTGCGCAAGGTTTATGATGCCGGCGCGCTCGCAGACGAACTGGAGGGCGTAAGAAAATAGTATGCTGATCGGCTGTAATGGAGATTAGGCATCGCGCAGTCGCCATCGCGCTGTTAGTGACATTCGGCGCGCCGGTTCCAGGCAAGGCCGACAAAATCGACGACTACATCACTGCGCAGATAAAGCGATTGCATGTTCCCGGAGCATCGCTCGCCATTGTGCGCGATGGACACATCACCAAAGCGCAAGGGTACGGATTCGCGAACCTGGAATTAAGATCGCCGGCGACGAAAGAAACTGTTTACGAAATCGGTTCTACTTCGAAGCAGTTTACCGCCACCGCAATCATGATGCTGGTCGAAGAAGGTAAGGTCCGTCTGGACGACACAATCACGAAATATTTTCCGGAGGCGCCACAAGCGTGGCGCGGCATCACAATTCGGCTCCTGCTAACGCATACATCCGGTATTCAAAACCATGTCGCGGTCCCGCACTGGCTTGACGTTTTCAGAACCAATCTCACTTTTGAAACGGCCCCGTCGCGAGATGAGTTGCTCAAGATGTTTTTCAAGTTGCCTCTTGAGTTTCAGCCAGGGGAAACGTGGGCGTACGATAACACCGGCTATTATCTGCTTGGCATTATCATTGAGAAGGCGAGCGGCAAATCTTACTGGCAGTTCCTCGACGAGCGCATTTTTAAGCCGCTCGGCATGAACGCAACGCGCAGTACCGATCCGCAACCGATCGTGCGAAATCGTGCCTCTGGCTACGAATGGAAGAAGGATCATTTTGAGAATCGGCCGGTTCTGCTGCCGGCAATCGCATTTTCGGCAGGAAGTCTCCTTTCCACCGTCGAAGACATGGCTAAATGGGACGCGGCGCTTTACACGGAAAAGCTTTTAAAGAAATCAAGTTTCGACCAGATGTGGACGGCCCCAGCTACCAATGATGGAACCGACGCGCCATTCAACTATGGCTTCGGCTGGTTCATCGACAGCTACCATGGTCACCGCCTTATCCAGCACAGTGGTGGAACACCGGGCTTTTCGTCAGCAATGTATCGATTCGTGAGTGACAAACTTACGATTATCATTCTCACGAATCACGCTGATAGAATCCTTGATCAATTAGCTATTGATCTTGCTGGAATCTCTTTGCCTGCGTTAAAAAGACCTGACGCAAATACTGATCCCGATCCGCAAACTACCGCGTTGCTAAAGGATGTCGTGTCCGGTCTGCTCAAAGGAAAGTCCGAACCTGAATCGTTCACGGCCGCGATGCGCATTTTTCTAAGCACAGCAACAGGCAAAGCATTTTGGAAATGGTTCGCCGATCATGGCGAGCTCAGCTCGTTTATTTTCTCTGATCGGGAAGAGAGAGGAGACGGTCAAGTACTACGCTATAAGATAAGCTTGGGAGGAAATTGGTACTGGTTTTCCGTTCTTGTGACAAAAGACAGAAAGATCGCGCAAATCTATTGGTGGTAATTGCGCGCACCTGCGCCGTTATCTGAGCGCTGCACAACGTGGGCGACGCGTAACCAGAACGTCCATTCATTGCTAG
>JBGPNR010000310.1:0-2878 GCA_041487635.1 Candidatus Udaeobacter sp.
CAGAACGATCCGATCGTCAGTCACGATAAAGTAATCCGGCCGAATTTCGCGGCGCTTTTTTGCGCGCGATTTTAGATCGGTGAATTCGATTTTGAAAATCGCGCCCCAGGGCATCTTGGCAATGCGCGTTGTGACCACTCGTGCAGTGAGCGGAATCTCGTCCCGCCCGATCTCATCGCTCCATTCGGTCCCGCGAAACTTGCCAGAGACCGGCTTGTCATCTTTAGCGTCAAGAAACGGATTGGCCGCGAATGCGGAAACAGCCAGCAACATCAACATCGTGATTACTCCGATTCGGTCCGGGTTCATGGCGCTATGCTAACGAATTAGCGAGTGACGACGCACGCTCAAATTCTTAACCAGCGCTCTCTCACTGAATGGAGACTTGCTTTTGTCGCGACTTTTTACTTGCATCGCAGTGTGGGCATGCCCGCTGGCGACGATGCAACTTCATGGACTGCGAGTGATGTCGCAGCCGCCGGCCAACGGAGTGCAATCGCATTTGCTACGACTCATTGGAGCCTGGTGCTGGAGGCACAAGGTGAGTCGCCTGTGGCACAGGAAGCGCTCGAAAAGCTTTGCCGTATTTACTGGCGACCCATTTTTGGCTTTCTACGGCGAGAGGGTATTGGGCAACAAGAAGCTGAAGATCTCACCCAGGGTTTCTTTGCGCTGTTACTGGAACGCAGAGACCTGAGTGCCGTCCGAAGGGAAAAGGGGCGATTACGTTCTTATCTGCTCTCGGCACTGAAGCATTTTCTGGCCGACGAACGGCGCCGTGCAATGGCTATCAAACGCGGAAAAGGGCAGAGGCTCATTCCGTTGGAAGAACTGCGCGCCGATGAGTGGATAGACATGGAGCCAAGCGATCCGCTCACGGCGGAGCGGATTTACGAGCGCCGTTGGGCTTCGACGTTGCTGAATCGCGTGCTAAGCCGATTAGAGGATAAATATCGCACGCGAGGTAACGCCGCGTTGTTCGATTTCTTCAATCAATTGCTGGCAGACGAGCCGGGTGCGCCGTCGCAGGCGGATATTGCGGCGCAACTCGGGATGACCGAAAACGCCGTTTCGCAGGCCTTTCATCGATTTCGGCAAAGCTATCAATCATTATTGCGCGAGGAAATTGCCCATACCGTTGCGACTCCCGGCGATATCGAAAACGAGTTACGTTATCTGATTGCTGTGATTCGCGCATAAGGCTGGACAGAATTTTACGCAGTACAAGATGGGGACGCACGCCGAGTCTCGGGAAATGATCAGAGTAATCAGAATTTGCCGCAAATGCGGCGCGAAGATCTTTTCTGACGCGCCGCGAGGGCTTTGCACCGCGTGCGTGCTCGAAACCGCGCTCGGAATCTTCCCGGATGCAGCTGTAGCCGGGGGCGGTGACCCCGGCCCCACGTACGAGGCCTCACGCGATCAGGAGAACGCTACTGTTGCCGATAGCAAAGAGGCGGCGCGCGCCGCAACCATGCTGGGAGAGTTAGGCGATTATGAGTTGTTGGAAGAAATCGGCCGTGGCGGTCAGGGGGTCGTGTTTCGTGCCCGGCAAAAGAGCCTCAATCGCACGGTTGCCTTAAAAGTCATTAGCCTTGGTCAATGGGCGAGCAAAGCGCATTTGAAGCGCTTTCGCCGGGAAGCCGAAGCCGCCGCCAGTCTCGATCATCCATGCATTGTCCCCATTTACGAAGTGGGCGAGCGGGATGGCTCCTGCTACTTCAGCATGAAATTCGTCGAAGGCGGACAACTCGACGAAGTGACCAGGCGCGAGCCGATGCCGATTCGGCGCGCTGTGGAATTAATCGCCAAGGTCGCGCGGACGGTTCATTACGCACATGAACACGGAATTCTCCATCGGGACATCAAGCCGGGCAACATTCTGCTGGATGCAAAAGGCGAACCGCATCTTACCGATTTTGGCCTTGCCCGATTAGTCGAATCTGAAAGCAGTGTCACGCACACGCTGGACATCCTTGGCACGCCCAGTTACATGGCGCCCGAGCAAGCAGTGGGAAACAACACGGCAGTCAGCAATGCCACGGATGTTTATGGGATCGGTGCGGTCCTCTATCAATTACTCACCGGTCATCCGCCGTTTGCCGGTGGAGCAACTTACGAGACGATCAAGCTACTCTTGGATACCGAACCGCGGCAACCGCGCCTGTTAAATCCGAAAATAGACCGCGACCTCTCAACAATCTGCTTGAAGTGTCTCGAGAAGGATCCAAAGCGTCGGTACTCTTCTGCTCTCGCACTGGCCGAAGATTTGGAGCGTTGGCTAAAGCATGAGCCAATCTTAGCGCGACACACTGGAATCATAGGCCGCAGCAGAAAGTGGGTGCGGCGCAATCCGAGCAGCGCGCTGCTTGCAGCTTGTCTCGTCGCTTTGGCGGCAGCCGCTGGCTGGATCGTTTGGAAAAGTGAATTTATCGCGCGTCCCCTGGCGAACGGAATTGCCGTTCTCCCGTTTGAAAATCTGAGCGACGACAAAAGCGATGCGTCTTTTGTCGATGGCATGCAAGACGATGTCCTGACGAAGCTGGCGAGGATCGCCGATCTCAAAGTCATCAGCCGGACCAGCGTGATGGAATATCGCGGTAAACGAAATGTGCGCCAGATTGGCGATGCGCTTCGGGTATCTCATGTGCTGGAGGGAAGCGCACGCAGGAGCGGTGACCGGATTCACTTAAATGCGCAGTTGATCGACACGCGCACCGACACGCACGTCTGGGCCGAGGAATACGACCGCGATTTGAATGATCTGTTCGCAATTCAGAGCGAGATTGCGCAGAAAATTGCCGAACGACTGAACGCCAAAGTCACGTCTGCAGAGAAACTGGCGATTGAACGCAAACCCACCGGCGATCTCGTCGCA
>JBGPNR010000311.1:0-2867 GCA_041487635.1 Candidatus Udaeobacter sp.
CGTTGTCGGTGAAGGTCGGCCTGACGGCACCATCAAAATCCTGGGGGTCGGCCAGGCGCCTTCACGCGGCGTGCGCAAGGGGGAAATCGTCGATTTTGAGACGGCGATGAAATGCGTGCACGAAGCAGTGGTGGATGCCGAACAGAAAAGCGACGTGATGATCCGGAGCGTTTATGTCGCCGTCGCTGGGTCGCATCTGCACAGCTTCAATAATCGTGGATGCGTCATGCTACCCGAGGACCGCGATGAAATTGATGAACGCGATGTCGAGGACGTAAAAATTAATGCGCGCGAGGTGAGCATTCCGGCGCAAAACGCGTTCCTTCATTCCCTCATTCAACATTATCATGTGGATGGACAAAACGGCGTGCTGAACCCGATAGGAATGCTTGGGCAAAAATTGGAAGCCGATTTTCATATCATCCATGGCGTGCGCACCCGGATTCAAAATACCATCCGCTGTGTAAAAGAGCTGCCGCTGGATGTGGAGGACGTTGTTTTCGGCGGGCTTGCTTCTGCGCAGGTCGTGCTCACCCAGCATCAGAAAGATCTTGGCGCGCTGGTGATCGATATGGGCGGCGGGACGACTGATTACATCTTGTACGCCGACGGTGCGGTGAAACAAAGCGGTTGCGTGGCTTTGGGCGGCGACCACATCACCAACGATATCTCGATGGGGCTGCGCATCCCCATGGCCCGCGCGGAGAAATTAAAAATCGAAGAAGGCAGTTGCACTCTTGGTAATTGTTTGCCTGGCGAAATGATTTTGTTAAAGGACGATTCAGGGTTCGCCGGAAAAGAGATCGAGCAGGAAATGCTGAACACAATCGTTCACCTGCGCGTGCGTGAAGGATTTGAGTTACTTAAACGCAGGCTGGACGAAGAGCCGTATCTCAATTATCTCGGCGCAGGCATCTTCATTACCGGCGGTTGCAGTCTTCTTAGTGGTATCGATCATCTCGCAGAGGAAATTTTCGAGATGCCTGCGCACGTCGCGCACGCGCAGACCACCTGGGGCGTAACATCTGCAGTGGAGGACCCCCAGTTCTCGACGGCGATCGGCTTGGTCAGGTTCGCACAAGTGATGCATACGGATCGGCCGACGCGAGGGTTTGGCAGAATCATTGGAAGGCTTTTCAGCGGAATGCGATGAACCCCAAGCACCAAGTTCCAACATCCAAGCGCCAGAGAAGTGCCAAGCCTAAAACTGCCGAACACGCGAAGGACCGCCGGGCGTTCAAGTATCCGGCTGTGACGGACAAACCATTAGTTTTGAATAAAGGTCCAAATGGCAAGGAAGCATCGAAGCATCCATCTGATTTGGAGAAACGCACAACGCGATTTGGCGAAGCGATCGTGCGGTTTTCAAAAAAGATCCCGTGCGACCCGACGAACAATCGCTCAGTTGATCAAGTAGTTGGTTGTGGAACAAGCATTGGCGGAAACTACTGCGAAGCCAACGAGGGCGTTTCGAAGAAAGACTTTCGCAACATGATTTCTCGTTGCGTTAAGGAATCGAAAGAAACGAAATTCTTCCTTCGCATGCTCGCTGCTTCAGAGCCACAGCTTGCCGATGAAGCACGCGAGCACTATCGCGAGGCCAAGGAGCTGCATCTGATTTTTGCGAGCATTTTTCGGAAGACCAGAGGCGAATCGTTATGAAACTGGCATTGATATAAACTTGAAAATTCTATGGATCTTAGAGCTTGGACTTTGGTGATTACGTTATGATTCAACTCAGTAAAAATTACAGTCTCCCGGATCGACTCGCGGAATTTGTTCCGGTTAAAGTTGTGAGTGTTGGTGGTGCCGGGCTAAGCGCTTTGGATCGAATCGTGCTCGACGGCTTGGAGAAGGCCAGCGTAGTTGCGATCAATACCGACGTGCAGTCACTCACTAGTTCGGTTGCGGCGCATAAGGTGCAGCTCGGCCGTAGTATAACGCGCGGTTTGGGGACGGGCGGCGACCCCGAACTCGGTTATGACGCCGCTGTCGAATCGGTTGATGAAATTCGCGAGGCACTGGCCGATGCGCGTATGATTTTTGTTTGTGCAGGGCTCGGCGGCGGCACCGGGTCCGGTGCGGCACCGTACGTTGCGCAGCTGGCTCGTGAAGCTGGGGCGCTTGTGATCGGCTTCGTTACCCTTCCGTTCACATTTGAAGGCAAACGGCGCATTGCCCAGGCGCGAGACGCGCTCGCCCGGCTAAGCGAGGTTTGCCACTCGGTGATCTGCTTCGAGAACGATCGGATGGGCGATTTGGTCTCGCCGCAAGCAGGAATTCATCAGGCGTTCGCGATGGCGGATACCACAATCAGCCAGAGTGTGCGCTCCGTTGTGAACTTAATTCAGCGGCCCGGGCTAATTCGTATCGGCTTCGATGATTTGCTGGCAGCATTGCGCGCGCACAACGGCCGTTGCCTGTTTGGCTTTGGCGAAGCCGATTCGGACAATCGCGCGCACGACGCTCTCACGCAGGCGCTTAAAAATCCATTGATGGATCGTGGCCGGATGTTGGCAGACGCTACAAACGTCCTCGTGCAGGTGGCAGGTGGGCCCGGGATGACGCTCTCTGAGGTCGAAGTCCTCATGCAGGAACTTGGCCGTAACGTTAACGAGCAAACACAAATTCTTTTCGGCGCAGTCGTTGACGGACGACTGGGAGATCGTTTGACCGTGACCATTATCAGTTCACTCGCTGCAGAGGAGGATTTGATTTCGCAAGAGATTCCTCCTGCATCGAGCAGCGCGTCCGCGCAGCCGCCGCTCCAAGAGGAACACCAGCACCCTGAACCACAGATTTATATCGAACCTGAGCCAGCGGCGATGGAATCAGCGCCTCTTGAGGAAAGTATTTCGCTTGAAGAG
>JBGPNR010000312.1:0-2852 GCA_041487635.1 Candidatus Udaeobacter sp.
GTCACACTGCCACTCAGCGCTCCGGGGATAGCGTTCTCTCTCGTTCTCGTCTTTCTGCTCGCAGTTGGCGAGTTGAGCGTTCCAAGTTTTCTGCGTTACCCCACCTTGCCAGTGTTGAGCTTCACGCAATTTGCCGCTTCGTATAATTTCGGCGCAGCGACGGCAGCGGCGGTGCCACTCGCTGCCATTGCGTTCGTCGGAGTCCTCGTGGAATCCACCTTCCTCCGCGACCGCGACTACACGTTTCGAAGCACAGGCCAAACTCTGTTCATCTCACTGCGGCATTGGAAGAGTCCTTTGGCAGCTCTCATGGCCGCGCTTTGTTTCGCGCTCGTCATTCTTCCTTTGAGTGCTCTGTTCGCCGACGCATTTTCGCTGGCCGTAATGCACGAAGCGATGCAACGCGCCGGGGTCAGCGTCGTCAGAAGCGTGATGTATTCAGCCGTAGCCGCAACGATCCTGATGGCTCTCGGATTTCTGCTCGGGCACTTCATGCGCGGCGGCAGACAACGAGTACTAAGCGCGTTTACGCTTGCGCTGTTTGCAATTCCGGGAACCGTGCTTTCGATTGGACTGGTCCGCCTTTGGAATACCCCGGGCACATGGTTCATCTACGCGACACCGGCCCTGTTGATTCTGGGGTACACCGCACAATACTGCGCTGTCACCACGAGGCTGTCGCTGGCGGGACTGATGCTGATCCCAACATCGCTGGATGAAGCAGGTCGACTCAGCGGCGCGATGTGGGCGCGGAGATTGTTTCGAATTTCCATTCCGCTCTCAACAAGGACGCTCGTTTGCGCGTGGCTCGCTGCATACATTTTGTGTCTGCGTGACGTTCCCATTGCCCTCATGACCGCGCCGCCCGGCGGCGATCCGTTGCCCGCGCGTATTCTGACCCTCATGGCCAATGGCGCTCCGCCCTTGATCGCTTCCCTTTGCCTGATCATGGCGATGGCATCGCTAATTCCGCTCGTCATCCTGGCACGAGTGATTCCGTCCCGAGGCATAACAGGGTGAGCTACATTGAAGTTGATCGCGTATCGAAGAGTTTCGGCGAGCGAGTCGTTATCAATCAATTATCGCTTCGCATTGAGAGGTCGGAGCGTGTTGTGCTCTTCGGGCCATCGGGCTGCGGAAAGACAACAATTCTGCGCCTTCTCGCTGGATTAGAAGTTCCGGAGCAAGGATCAATCCGAATCGATGGCCGTGTCGTCGCAAGCTCGGGAAAGAATCTCGTTCCACCAGAGAAACGGGATTTGGGAATGGTGTTTCAAGATCTTGCCCTCTGGCCTCATATGACCGTGCAGCAAAACCTGATGTTCGGTCTCAATGCTCGAAGAGTTCAAAAACGTGAGGCTGACGCTCGCGTCCGCGAGATGCTACAGCGCGTTGGCCTCGAGCACCGAAACAACGCCAAGCCTCACGAGCTTTCCGGAGGCGAGCAGCAGCGAGTCGCGCTGGCGCGCGCCTTGGTCTCGCGACCTTCCATTCTCCTGATGGACGAGCCGCTCTCCAGTCTCGACGACGAACGCAAGCGCACGATCGCTTCTGACTTGTTAGGCCTCCAGAGCCAGCTTGGCTTTACCTTGATCTACGTCACTCATGACCGGGACGAAACAGGCTTGCTGGCATCACGAGTGTGCCAGATGCGCGATGGTCGTGTCGTGTAGTTTATTTGTAATGCCCAATCATAGGAGATTGTGCTCCCAATGGAGAAATTTGTAATGCGATTGATGCGTAGATGGATGGCTGGTTGGGCTCTGGCGTTTCTCTGCGCCACCGCGGTGGCCACTGAGCCCTACCAGTTGCTAACCGAGATCCCGATCGGCGGCGAAGGCGGCTGGGATATTTTGACGATCGACGCGACGGCGAGCCGTCTCTATCTCTCGCATGCGACGAAAGTCGTCGTTGTCGATCTTAATAGAAACAGAGTCGCCGGCGAAATCGCCGACACGCCTGGTGTCCACGGATTCGTGGCCGTGCCCGAAATACAACGCGGATTTTCGTCGAATGGAAAAGAATCCAAATCGAGTGTCGTTGATCTAACAACGTTAAAAACGACCATGAAAATTGATACCGGCCAAAATCCAGACGCTGTTGTTTACGAGCCACGTCATGGTGAAGTCTACGTTTTCAATCACACTGGAAATTCGGTCACCGTTATCAATGCGAAAGCCGCTACTGTCTCAGCAACCATTCCGCTCGGAGGAAATCCAGAATTCGCCGCGGTAGATGAAAAAGCGGGACGAGTTTACTGCAACATCGAAGATAAGAGCGAAGTCGCAGTGATCGATGCGGACAAACATCAAGTCGTCGCGCACTGGTCGCTTGCACCGGGCGAAGGACCAAGTGGAATTGCGTTGGATGCTTCGCGCCATCGTTTGTTCTCGGGTTGCCACAACAAAATGATGGTAATGCTCGATACCGAAAGCGGAAAAGTCGTCGACACTTTTCCGATTGGCGCCGGCGTCGATGGCTGTGCATTTGACGACGCAAGGCAGCTCGCGTTCGCCTCTTGCGGAGACGGCACGACGATAATCGCGAGAGAAGTAGCGCCAAGGAAATTGACGGTTATCCAAACTTTGAAGACGGAGCGCGGCGCACGAACGATGGCGCTCGATCCCAAAACCCATCGGATATATTTACCGTCGGCGAAATTTGAGCCGCCGCCCCCGCCTCCGCCGGGTGAATCGCCGGCACGTCCCAGCATTGTCCCCAACACCCTTAAGTTACTCGTCTACGCTGCGGGAGAACCGGTAAAAGATTAAATGTGCGACGATTTGCAATTGCGATGAGTCTCGCGTGCGCGGCGCGCGTGGTGTTTGGACAAGGCGGTCCGCCGATGATTA
>JBGPNR010000313.1:0-2828 GCA_041487635.1 Candidatus Udaeobacter sp.
CGCCCAGCCGCGCCGGGTTATGGCTCGCATGTTCGGGTTGGTGCGGTGCACCTCCACACGCAATTCCCGAATGGAAAGGCTGTGAATGATGCGGCCGCCCATGTGCAGGAGGATGTGTTTGAAGTTCAAACCAACGCTCGCGTCCGTGGCAGTTAGATCGACGCGAAGCGCATTCTCACGCATGCTTTTCAGGTGAAGCTGCCGAATTACAACCGGACGGAGAAATGACGCATCGATTTGGTCGATGGTAGCGATGAAGCCTTCCTGCTTTGCGGCCCACGAGATCCACAAGCGAATGCCATTGGAAACGGCAAATGGCGCAAATGCGATCGCTAAAACCACCACGAGCACGACCAGCCCGCTCAGGAGAAATAAGCGATTCTTTGACGGCATCGGATGAAACAAGGGCAGGTGATCAGTGACCAGTGATCGGCGATTGGCTGTCAAGAGTGCGTGTCCCGATCGAGCGCTGTTCACCGTTCACTGAGCACTCGGCACTATTCACGTTTCTTTCCGTCTTTGAAAACCAAATGCAATGGCTGCGACGGATGAATTCGTTCGCCGAGTTGTCGCTGCAGTGTACGCTCTGCTTCAGTGGGCAAGCCGCTTTCTGCCGCTTTTTTTGAGGCTAGCTGGGGCAGGATCGACAATTCGCTTTGAAGATCCTGCCCGGAAATTCGGTTCCACAGACCATTTTCAAATTCGAGGACGTCTACCTGCTCCTGCTCAACACCGAGAATTTGAGCATGTGGAAGCTGAACAATAATTTCGTCAGGGCGAATATCGATCGAGAGATCCTGTTGCAGATCGAATCCGGCTTTGGCGTTGAAAGTGCCATGTAATTTCACGCGCTTCGAGCTGCCGACCCACGTATGGAGCAGTTCGTGTTCGACTTCGATGCGTCTTGATAGGACGACCAACTCGCTTACGGGCGTAGTTTGTTCCATGTAGATGCGGTTGTTGATGGTAATGCGTGGCTGCAAGTGCGCGACGTCGAAGAACGCAGCGCGCACATCCTTCCCCAGTCTCTCGAGTTCGCCGGTGCTTTGCCGCGCAGTACGCGCTGGCCAGGTCTCCAAGCGCAAAAAAATGATCAACACGACCGCGGCGATGAACAGCGCGATCAGTGTAAAAGCAAGTGGCCATGACATTCGGCTCGCGACTGCTGATTTCGACATTGGACGTTGGGCGTTGGGCGTTTTCTGTCGGCCAAACTCTATTGAGACCGGACTTTCGCCATCAAAAAATTACCGCCCCCCACACCCGATGGGCGTGAAGGGCGGCTGTTCCCCCCAGAACAATCGTGAAAACTTCGAGCCTACTAAACGAGCTTCGAGCCGATGGCAACAACTTTATACAAAAAAATTTTCACCCGTTTCCACGATTGTCACAATACGTCAAACACAAGAAATCAATCGTCGAAAGAAATCAACAAATAAGTTAGAACGAGAGGCGTGGCGGCGAAAAGCGCAGCCGAGAGAGGTTGCACGAGCGTGCGCCGCGGTTTCTAGTTTCATATGCGTAACCTGGATGACGAACCATCCTCGGGCAGCCTTGCCGGTTCGTTGCTGGTTGCTCATCCCAACATGCTCGATCCAAATTTCCGCCGCACTGTGCTTTTCATTTCCCAGCATGACCCGAACGAAGGTGCTTTGGGCGTGATTATCAATCGTCCGCTCGACAGACAAGTGGCCGATCTGGTGACGGAAACACCACCGGCGGGCCTCGCGGACGTGCCTGTGTTCCTTGGCGGGCCAGTTGGAAAAAGTCAACTGATGTTTGCCGCGTTTGAATGGAAGAAGGGCGATGGAGTTAAACTTAGTCACAACGTTGCTTTGGAATCACCCACCGCCGCGGCTGGAGAGAAAAAGCTGGTTACAATTTGTGCGTTTGTCGGTTACGCAGGCTGGGGAGCGGGTCAGCTCGAAACCGAGGTGAAGCAGAAAGCGTGGCTGCTTCAAAAAGCCAATCCTTCGCTGCTTAAGATTGATCGCCTCCCAAACCTCTGGTTCGAGATTATGCGCAGCTTGGGACCATGGTACAAAATGCTCGCCGCGGCACCCGACGATCCCTCATTGAATTGATATGAGAAGCGGGAGGCGAGACCTGAGAAGTGATTTAGCTTGATTCTACGGCTCACTTCTCACTAATCACTTCTCACTTTTCATATGGTCATCGGCGTCCCGAAAGAAATTAAGGAACAGGAGCAACGCGTCGCCCTGCTGCCGTCGGCTGCGAATCAGCTGATCCGGCATGGTCATTCAGTACTCGTGGAGACGAATGCCGGAACCGGCTGCGGTTATGCGGACGAAGAATACGCCAAAGCTGGCGCAGAGATTGTCGATACAGCGAAAGAGGTTTTCGCGCGAGCCGACATGATTGTGAAAGTAAAAGAGCCGCTCAACGCGGAGTTCCCGCTTTTGCGCAAAGGCCAGATTCTCTTTACCTACTTGCATCTGGCCGCGAGCAGGGAATTGACGCAAGCGTTGCTGAAATCTGGCGTGACCGGGATCGCGTACGAAACCATTCAGGTAGACAATCGCCTGCCATTGCTCGAACCGATGAGCGAGATCGCGGGACGGATGTCGGTGGTAATGGGCGCGTATTTTCTGGCGAAGTACAACGGTGGCAGCGGAGTGTTGCTTGGAGGAGTGCCGGGAGTTTTGCCGGGAAGCGTCGTCGTTGTTGGCGGCGGGACCTCGGGGGTGAACGCCATGCGAATGGCAAAAGGTCTGGGCGCAGACGTAACAATTCTCGATATTGATGTTGAACGGTTGCGATTTCTCGATCTGGCCATCGCCAATCTGCGCACGCTGTATTCGAGCGAA
>JBGPNR010000314.1:0-2826 GCA_041487635.1 Candidatus Udaeobacter sp.
CATCAGAGTTGAGCTTGTTCATCAAACACTCGGGCGCAGCGCGCCGTTCGACTATTTCGTCGCTTCCTTGTCGTAAGTAAGTTTGACGCCGTCCTTTAATTTGCGGCTGATCGCGCTGTAACTGCCGGCGACCACTTCGTCACCCGGTTGCACGCCGCTCTTGATCTCCATGTAGGTGTCATCAGAGATCCCGGTCGTTACCTTCACCATCTGCGCCTTGCTGCCTTTTTTCAGAAACACAACCTTGGCAATTTTTTCGTGCTCCTCTTTCTGGGTCGCCTTTTCCTGGCGCTCGTTAACGTAATCTGCGCTGTTGTCGCCTTTGTCTCGCTGCGCTGTCTTCTGCTTTTTCTTTTCGATCTCCTCCGGACTCAAGTTGGTGTCGCCGGTCCGAATCGTTACGGCCTGCATCGGCACGGCCACGACGTCCTTGACCATGTTGGTTTCGATATCGGCCGTGCAACTTAGCCCCGGTTTCAATGTCACATCGTGATCGTCGATACGAATTTTTACCTCAAAGTTGGTTACTTCCTCCTGCGTCCCCGTGCCGGTCGTCTTTCCTGTGTTCGCAATCTGATAAACGGTGCCGTGAAATTTCCGGTCACCGTACGCGTCGATCTTCACGTTGGCCTTGTCGTCAACTTTTACGTTTACGACGTCGTTCTCGTTCACATCCACGCGCGCTTCCATGTGGCCGAGATCGGCCACGCGCATGACTTCCGTTCCCGCGAATTGTCCCGTCGCTACGATGCGTTCGCCCAATTTGCTGTTCAAAATTGTCACCGTCCCTTCGATCGGCGAATAAACCGTTGTCTTCGAAAGTTGATCGCGCGCCTGACTCGAACCCGCTTGCGCGCGCTCGATTTCATGGAGCGAGCTCTCGTAGGTATTCTTGGCCACGTCGTAAGCAGCCTGCGCGGCGTTGTATTCTTGAATAGAAATGGTTTTCTTCGCGAACATGTCGTCGGCGCGTTTAAGATCCTGCTCCGTCTTCATCATCGTCGCTTTTTGTTGAAGATTCGTCGCCTTGGCCGAGCTGATGGCTGCCTCCTGTTGCTCGAGCAGGGCCTTGTAGGAATCCGGCTTTACCCGCACGAGCAGATCACCTTTGTTGATCGCCTTTCCATCTTCGACCGGCAAATCAATGATCTCACCGGCCACTTCCGGCGAAATTTTTACCTCGGTTTCCGGCTGGACTTTTCCCGTCGCCGAAACCGTTTGCACAATCGTTTTCCGAATCGCCCTCTCGGTTGTGACCGGAATCGGCTTCTCGCGCTTGCTCCAGATGATCGACACAGCGATCCAGAGCACGACCAGGCCAATCGAGCCGAAGATGATTTGCTTTTTACGCCGAGCACGACGCTGCTTCGCCGTCAAAGGCGCAGGCGCAGGGGTGCTTACAGTTTGATGCATTGGAGGAGGGGTTGTTGGGATGAAAGCGTCAGCGTTAGTTGGTTGTTTGACTCTTGCAAACGAAATCCCGTTCATGACAACCGTGGGATGCGGCGAGGAGCAGCTTTGGATTCAATTAATTACGGGTTCCCTGCACGATGTCGAGCGTTGTTCCCAATCGGGCAGACTGGTGCCCTTGGCGAGATCGAATTTGCTGAATCGCCCACTCCGCGTGCTCTGCAATCAGTCGCTCTTGATCGGCTGCAGCGCGTTCGAGCGCCGGAATGTCGGATACGCCGCCTGCATTACCCAAGGCGACACACACATTGCGCAGAAACCCGCGACGCTTGATCCGTTTGATTGGTGAATTTTTGAAAACCGCGCGGAACTCTGCGTCGGTTAGTTCCAGATATTCCCGTAACGACATGCCGGTTGTCGAATGGCGCGCCGCGAAAGCTGTTTCGTGGGAAACCTGCGCGAACCGGTTCCACGGGCACGCGTCCAGACAGTCATCGCACCCGAAGATGCGATCTCCGACGAGCGGCCGAAGCTCCAGCGGGATGGAACCCTTCAGTTCAATTGTCAGGTAAGAAATACAGCGTCGCGCATCGAGTCGATGCGGGGCTGTAATCGCACCAGTCGGGCACGCTTTGATGCAATGTTCACACGTTCCACAGCGATCGGCGACTGGTTGATCCGGTGGCAATTCGAGCGTCGTCAAAATCTCCGCGAGAAAGAACCACGTCCCAAGGCGTTCATCGATTAACATCGTGTTTTTGCCATGCCAGCCGATACCAGCTTGCGCTGCGTGATCGCGTTCCAAGATCGGCCCAGTGTCCACGTAACATTTTTGCTGTCCGCCCAAGTCGCGAAGAAACGTGTCGATCTTGTCGAGCTTGCTTTCGACAACTTGGTGGTAATCGTCACCCCACGCATATCGCGCGATCTTTCCCTTAGCGTCCTCAGACGCCTGAACTTGTTCACCCTGAAAATAATTCAGCGCCAATACAACGATCGATCGCGCGCCGGGCAAAACTTTCTGCGGATCGCAACGCTTCTCTTCGCCGCGCTCCATGTAATTCATTTCGCCGTGTGCGCCCTCGCGCAACCATGCGCGAAATTCAGTTCCGTACGTAGGCGCAGCGCAAGCCGCTATGCGACACGAATCGAAACCAATTTGTTGCGCATACGATATGAGACGCGCCTTCAATTTCCCTCTCGAAATCTGAGTCATGACGCTTTAGCCGGGATCGCTGATCCCGGTTCCGAAGTGAGGGTTACAAGCTTACTCAAAATTGCCATCGCAACTTCTTCGTCTGTAAATACGGACGTATCGAGGCGGAGATGTGCCATGTTCGCGTAGAGCGGCGGTCGCGCCCGTAGCATTTGCGGGAGCGCGGTCGTTGGATTCTCTCTGTGCCGCTAGGGGGGAGG
>JBGPNR010000315.1:0-2826 GCA_041487635.1 Candidatus Udaeobacter sp.
AAAAAAGCCTCAATCGAACGGTCGCGTTAAAAGTCATTAGCCTTGGTCAGTGGGCGAGCAAAGCGCACTTGAAACGCTTCCGCCTCGAAGCGGAAGCAGCAGCTCGCCTGGAGCATCCCGGTATCGTTCCAATCCATGAAGTTGGCGAGCGTGATGGCCAGTGTTACTTCAGCATGAAGTTCATAGAAGGCGGTCAGCTTGACGAAGTAGTTAAACAAACGCCGATGTCGATCCGGCAGGCGGTGGAACTGATCACGAAGGTTGCTCGCACCGTTCATTACGCGCATGAACACGGCATCCTTCATCGCGACATCAAACCGGGAAACATTCTGCTGGATGCAAAAGGCGAACCGCATCTCACTGATTTTGGCCTTGCCCGCCTGGTCGAGTCCGAGAGCACCGTCACGCGCACGATGGAAGTTTTGGGCACGCCCAGTTACATGGCGCCGGAACAAGCCGTCGGAAACAACGCAGCTATCAGCAAGGTCACAGATGTCTATGGACTTGGCGCAGTACTTTACCAATTGCTGACAGGTCAGCCGCCCTTTGCCGGAGGAACAACCTACGAGACGATCAAGCTCCTCTTGGATACCGAGGCGCGGCAACCGCGCCTCTTAAATCCGAAAATCGATCGCGACCTCTCAACAATCTGCCTCAAGTGTCTCGAGAAAGATCCGGAGCGTCGCTATTCTTCCGCTCTCGCGCTGGCCGAAGACCTGGAACGCTGGCTAAAGCACGAACCAATCCGAGCACGACGCACCGGAGTCTTCACGCGAGGAAAAAAATGGGTGCGGCGAAATCCAAGTATCGCCGTCATGGCAGCCTTGTTGCTCGCCTTGGCGGTGCCGTTTGGGGTGACTATTTGGAAAAGCGAATTTGTCCGGAAACCGGTAACAAACGGAATCGCCGTTCTACCGTTTGAAAACCTGAGCGAGCAGAAAGAGAACGCACCCTTTGCCGACGGTATTCAGGACGACATTTTGACCAAGCTGGCGAAGATTGCCGGCCTGAAAGTCATCAGCCGGACGAGTGTCATGGATTACCGCGGCAAACGAAATCTCCGTCAGATCGGAAATGATCTGCGGGTATCGCATGTTCTGGAAGGCAGCGTCCGCAGGACCGGCACGCATCTTCATCTGAACGCGCAGTTGATCGACACGCGGACCGATACCCACGTCTGGGTTGAACAGTATGACCGCGATTTGAATGACCTGTTCACAATCCAAAGCGAGATCGCGCAAAAAGTCGCCGCGCAGCTTCATGTCAAAATTACACCCGCTGAGAAACAGGCCATTCAGCGCAAGCCGACTGGGGATCTCGTTGCTTTCGATCTTTATTCGCGCGCCAATGATATTCTTTCGGGGAAAAACAGCCGACCACCGGATTTCGCGCAGGCTGTCGATTTGCTGAACCGGGCTGTCGCGCGCGACCCATCGTTTCTGGAGGCGTATTGCCAACTGGCTTTCGCTCATGATCAGATTTATTTTGACGCGATTGACCGTACCCCGGCTCGATTGGCCATGGCGAAGGACGCGATCGATTCCGCTTTTCGTCTGAAACCGGATTCGGGCGAAGTGCACCTTGCACAAGCGGTGCACCTTTATCGAGGCTACCTCGATTATGACGGCGCGCTGGCCGAACTGGAAGTTGCCCGCCAGACGCTCCCCAATCAGGCGCGAATATTCCAACTAATGGGTTTTATCCAGAGGCGTCAGGGGCATTGGGAAGACTCCAGACGAAACTTGGAGCGCGTTGCTGAGCTCGACCCCCGCGACATAAACACGCTCGCTATGCTTTCAGGAGATTACGCGAGGTTTCGCCGCTATGCCGAAGCAAAGACATGGTTAACCCGCGCAGTAGCTGTCGCCGATCCCGACGATATGAAACTAGCTCTTCCGGGGTGGGAACTGGATGTGAACGCCGACCCGCGGCCATTGCATCAGGCAATCGATTCGCTTCGGGCGACAAATCCTGCTGTTGGAACATTTGCTATCGCTCATGATTGGCTCATGTGTGCATTGGCCGAACGCGATGGCGCCGCGGCCACACAAGCCTTGAGCGCGCTGAATGAAAATGAAATTTCCCTGGGCGATAAGGTTCAATTCAATCGTCGTTTTGTCGAGGGCCTCATCGCGCGCATGACAAACGACAAGCTCAGAGCACAGCTGGCCTTTGTCGCTGCACGCGCAGAGCAGGAGAAAATCGTCGAGGCGCAACCGGATTTTGGTCCGGCTTGGTGCGTGCTGGGTATGATCGACGCTGGCCTCGGCCGGAAAGAGGAAGCGTTGCGCGAAGGCCGTCGCGCACTTGAGCTTCTTCCGGCGGAGAAAGAAGCACTCGTCGGCCGGTACCTCGCCAGATACTTCGCAGTGATTGCAGCGTGGGTTGGAGAGAAAGATCTCGCCTGCGAACAGCTTGCTGTCGTCGTCCGGCCGCCTAGCAACGTCAGTTATGGCGAATTGAAACTGATGCCGTGGTGGGATCCGTTGCGCGGCGATCCGCGCTTCGAAAAAATCGTCGCTTCTCTCGCGCCGAAGTAATTCTGTAGCGGCAGGCGTGCCGCCTGCATGTTTTCTAAAGCAGCCGACACGGCTGCCTCTACAGTCATCCCGTGACATCGACATCATGCGCGTGATCCACGGTTCAACTGCAACGCTTGCCACAATAACCATTTAACGCGGCGAAGCCAACTTTCCACATAAATCTTACGGAGTACATCAGTGAACGGCCAGAAATGACTCCTCACGATGAGAACTCAAAGAAGGCCAGAATAATGAAAGGAAGTTACGTCTGTGAAAACGAAAAGCAAAATCAGTGGTTACATTC
>JBGPNR010000316.1:0-2820 GCA_041487635.1 Candidatus Udaeobacter sp.
ACCGCCGGACTCCCGTAACGGGAATCGACGCGCTCCTCTTTTTTGTAAACTCTCTTCCGTCGCGACATTCTCGATGGTCTTGTTCAAATTTACTTTTTCTCTTCCTTGGCCGCTGCAGGCGCAGCTTTCGCCGCGCCGCCTCCACCGGCCGCGCCACCCTTGGGGCGCTTCGCTCCGTACTTGGAGCGACCGCGCCGGCGTCCATCGACACCGAGCGCATCTAGCGTGCCACGCACAATGTGATAGCGCACGCCCGGCAAATCTTTCACCCTGCCCCCGCGCACGAGCACGATCGAGTGCTCCTGCAGGTTGTGCCCTTCGCCCGGAATGTAGGCAATCACTTCCTGGCCATTCGTCAACCGCACTTTCGCCACTTTGCGCAACGCAGAGTTCGGCTTCTTCGGCGTGCGCGTCATCACCTGTACGCACACACCGCGCCGCTGCGGACAACGGAACAGCGCCGGTGATTTTGATTTCACCGACACCTTCCGGCGTCCTTTTCGGATCAATTGATTAATTGTGGGCATTTTCCAAAATCTAAAAGCAATGCGCCGCCAAAAGGTCGTGCTTCGGGCGACAAAAAACCCGCTCAGGCCGCGCAACAAACTATCTCACGCCCCTGATGCGGTGAGCCGCGAATATAGAGGGAAAATCGCGATCTGCAAAGAATATTTCACACTGCGTTTGTCATTCCGAACGAAGTCGAGGAATCTCTCGTTCGAATGCAATATCACTCGAGATTCTCACACAGAATCGACGCGCGAAATTCTTTAGGCGGCTTAGAATTCTGCAAAGCTGGCCTCATTTTCACTCTATCGCTGATTCTCTGCGCATCCTGCTCGTATAGCTTCGGCGATCGGGCACCGAAGGCGCGCTACGGGTGCTAACGACCGGCCACGGCGCGATTGAGGCGCCGGCGTTCATGCGAGCTCCCGCAAATTTGTCGGCCTTCCGGTTGCAGCCAATAACTCTCGCGATTGCGGCGCGGTCAGTAGGGATCGGACCCCGGGACTGTTTTTGGATCAGTAACGAACTTTCTGGTAAGAACCGTGGAAATATTTTTCTTGGCCCCCGACGCGGAACCAAATGTCCTGATGGATTGGATCGTCGCGAACGATATCGTTTGCGCCGACATCGTATCGCTGGGTGACATTTCCGTTCTGGTCATATAACGTGAGGTGATATCCATGGAGCGGCGCCGGCGTCGGACCAACTGGGCTGGGTGCCGGCGGATTGGTCGAACATGCGGCCAAGCCGGCAAAGCAAATGAGGCCGATGACGATTAATCTTCGATCGCCGAGCATACGGCTCCTCCCTGTTCCATAAGCTGATCAAGCGCCTCATAGGGTAAAAAGGCGCAGCCGTCGATCCCCCATCCGGGACCCCAAGAATTCGCCATCAGAAATGCGTCGTGATCGGGACTAAATCCAAAGAGAAGATAAGCATGTCCGGTTGAGCCGGCGTTGCCGGACAATCGCATTATTCCGTTTGTGGGCTGACTCATCCCTGGATACCACTTCGAGCCAACCACGACCGGGCCGCGCGTCAGCACGAACCGCAATGTCTCATCGGCGTTACTCGCCCAGCGGTAGTCGGTCGTAATCAGATTTTCTTCCCGCAACACCTTGAAGCCGGCTCGAACACTTGTCCCAGTGTTTGTCCCTTCGTTGCCAGGAAATTCGTCGATCTCTTGCGCGCGACGCCACAGCGCAATCGCGTCGGTCGAGTGACTCATGATGGGCGCGGCCAAAATAAAGTGCGCACAGGCATGGCCGACACATGAGTTCGTACTGCCCTGGTTCAGTAAGTGGGCTGGCAGTTGCCAGACCTTTTCCTGAGAGCGCGGATCGTCCACTGCCCCAATCACCGCTCCAAGTGGAAAATCGTTGTCCCGCGGATCAGGCTCCTGAATGAACCCGGTGCCAAACAATATCCCGTCCACCAAAACATGGCCTTCCACCGGAGCGGGCGATTTGGCCGCCGATCGTCTGGCTTGCTTCCAGATGGGATGCGAGGCGGGTGTGATTTGCTTTTTCTTTTTTTTCTTCGTCGTCGCTGGCTTTGCTTTTCGTTTAGGCATTTGCTCCGGTGCGTTTCCTTTTCCTACCAAAAGATGAGCAACGCGAGCAAGCGATTTTTTCTTAATCGGTCGCACGCTGAGCAGACCGATGCGCCTCAACTTGGCGCCGAAAGTTGCCACGATCACCGCTTCCGCTCAGGGTGAGCAAATGTTCGAACTTCTGGCTCAGGATTTATTATCGAAAGCGCGGTGTGCAAGATTGACCACAGCGCATGGCGTGATTGGTACGCCGGCGTTTATGCCGGTGGGAACGCAAGGTTCGGTGAAGGGCGTCAGCCCGCGGGAGCTGCGCGAACTGAACGCGCAGATCATTCTTGGAAACACATATCATTTGTTCGTCAGGCCCGGACTGGACGTAATCAAACATTTTGGCGGTCTGCACAAGTTCATGAATTGGGATGGACCGATCCTAACCGACAGCGGCGGATATCAGATTTTTTCGTTGTCGAAGTTACGCAAAATCACTGAGGACGGCGTTGAATTTCAAAATCACATAGACGGAGCGCGCGCATTCATTTCGCCGGAGATCGCGATTGAAACTCAAGCCGCGCTCGGCGGCGACATCGTGATGGCACTCGATGAATGTATTCCCTACCCGTGCGAATACGATTACGCAGCGCAAAGCGCGGAGATGACGACGCGCTGGGCGAGAAGATGCAAGGAAGCAAATGTCCAACGCTCAACGTCCAACGCTCAACTTCCAACTTCAGAGACCGACTCGATCAACTCTCAACTCTCAA
>JBGPNR010000317.1:0-2776 GCA_041487635.1 Candidatus Udaeobacter sp.
CGATGACCCGCCGCTGACGCTGAAAGAAGGCGGCATTTTTCGGGATGGTTATGATGCCGATCTCGATACTCTGCGGCAAGGTTCGCGCGAAGGGAAAAATTGGATCAGCCATTTGCAGGAGCGCGAAATTGCGGCCACCGGGATCAAATCGCTCAAAGTGCGTTACAACTCTGTGTTCGGCTATTTCATCGAGGTGACGAAATCGAATCTCGGGAACGTTCCTGCGCATTACGAGCGCAAGCAAACGACCGTCGGCGGCGAACGCTTCGTCACGCCCGAGCTGAAGGAAATCGAGGCGAAAATCCTCGGCGCAGACGAGCGCGCCCGGCAGCTCGAATATCAGCTCTTTCAAAAACTGCGTGACGAAACTTTGCGTGAGCTCGGACCAATTCAGCAAACTGCAGAGGCAATCGCGGTTCTTGACGTGATTTGCGCGCTGGCGGAAACCGCGCGCCTCTTCAGGTATTGCCGGCCGACGTTAAACGAAACGCTGCGGCTGGTGATCAAGGACGGCCGGCACCCTGTTCTCGATCAAACCCTAATAGAAGAGAAGTTCGTGCCGAATGATACGTCGCTGGATGGCGAAAATCTGCGGCTCGCCATTATCACGGGGCCGAACATGGCCGGGAAATCGACTTACATCCGACAGGTCGCGCTGATTGTACTCGTGGCGCAGATAGGCAGCTTCGTGCCGGCGGCGAGCGCAGAGATTGGTCTCGTGGATCGCATTTTCACGCGCGTCGGCGCAAACGACGATCTCGCGCGCGGCCAATCGACGTTCATGGTGGAGATGAACGAGACTTCAAACATCGTCAACAACGCTACAGAACGCAGCCTCGTCATTTTAGATGAAATCGGCCGCGGCACGTCCACCTTCGACGGACTCTCCATCGCGTGGAGCGTCGCAGAGTTTCTGCACGACAAAATCAAAGCGCGAACGTTGTTCGCGACGCACTACCACGAGCTGACTAAACTTGCCGAGGACCGTCCCGGCGTCTGCAATTTCAATGTCGCGGTCCGCGAGTGGAGCGAGCAAATCATTTTCCTGCGCAAAATCGTCCCAGGTGGCGCGGACAAAAGTTACGGCATCCAGGTGGCACGCCTCGCCGGTTTGCCCAAAGAAATCCTGGATCGCGCCAAAGACATTCTCGCCCATCTGGAAAGTTCCAGCCGCGCAACAGCAGAACCAAAGCCGCGAGCGAAAAAATCAGCGAAGGCCATGCCGGAATCGCAAAAGCCGCAGCTCGATCTGTTTGTGAGATGATTTGGTTGATTTTGTGCAATGTGCACAAAATTTTGAGAAATGAGCACGGCATACGTATCTGGACGCGTGCGCCGAGGCTGGGCTGATCTTGGTCGCATTTGATCGAGCGACGCTTGCGTGGCACGCCGGGCAGTTGCTCCGCAGCGGCCATGATCACGGCGGACTCATTCTCTTTCGCCGCACCGTTCACAGCACCGATTACGGTCAGCAGGCGCGCTTGCTCACTCGGTTCTGGCTCCACGAGGGCAGCGCCTGGGACTGGCCTAACCGCATAGTCTATTTGCCGAAGTCACCCTAAGCGCTATTCGCTCCTTTCCATCCCCTCCACGGCACCGTAATTTTTGATAAAAGGTATGCGCGAACGAGTTGTTATTGACGTCGAGATCCAGCATGGCAAACCGATCATTCGCCGAACGCTGGGCCTGTGACGCGAATTCTCGGCGGTCTAACGGGGGGATGAGCTTTGAGGAACTCTGTCGTGATTACGACGTGACGACAGCCGACATCCAGGCGGCAATTCAGTATGACGAAGAGCTGATTCGTTCTCTCAGCGCCTTTTCGTTAGCGAAAGAAGAGCAAGTAAACGAGAACGCTTAACACCACCACGGCCATAATCATTGGCTGCAGGTGTTTCGCATCAAAGGGCCGCGACGGAATTGCTCCCGATGCGGTAGCACAATGTCGGCAATGATGATCGACGATGGAAAGCGCGTAGCCGCAGGTGGGGCAAGGCTCCAGTGGCATATGATACCAATCGCAGACATTGACCTAATAGCGAGGAATACCGGAGGAAAATGGGGTCGCGTCATCGCTTCGCGGACGTTGAAGGGTTGAAGCGTTGCCTCCTTCGGTCGCCGCGGCGACCTACGGCGCGCCAGGGAAGCGTTGAAGCGGGACCAAAGAAGACGCTGAAGAGGTGTAGAAGGCCAAAGGGAAGTTTCGTTCTAAGAAGCGCCAATATGAAAGATTCCGACGGTTTCCCCGCATGCCCCGGTGTCAGTGTGGTGGATGAATCGAACGTCGGCAGTTTGTTGCCGCGTGGTCACTCGATCGCGCGAACGATGTAGGTACCGACTTGTTTGTCGCGCTCCAGCTTTAGCAACCCGCGCTTTTGCGCTTCCAAGAGCAGTTCGTTGAAGGCACGGAACCCATGCGCTCGCTCGTTGAAACCGGGGTTCTGACGTTTCATCGCCTCTTTCATGAGTGAACCGCGGATCGGATAATCCTCGCCTCGCTCGGCGCGCAGCGCTTCCAAGGTTTTCCTCAGGAGATCGAGCGCTCCGTCGATTGAAGGTCGATGATCTTTACCAGTTTTCGCTGCTGGCACGGTCGCGGCAACGCTCGGACGTTTCTTTGCTGGTTCCACGCGCACGAGATCGTCGTAATAGATGAATTCGTCGCAGTTGCTGATGAATAGATCGGACGTGGACTTTTTAACTCCGACGCCGATGACCGTCTTGTCGTTCTCGCGCAATTTGCTGACGAGCGGCGAAAAGTCCGAATCGCCGCTAA
>JBGPNR010000318.1:0-2770 GCA_041487635.1 Candidatus Udaeobacter sp.
CTCGCCGCGCACGGGCAGGCGATCCTGCTGGAGGAGTCGGGCATTTTCAAACACACCATGAACATGCTGAGTGGATCGCCCGGGATGAAGGCGGTCGAGCGTGCGGTAGAAGCCGCGATTCTCGATGAGTTCCGCGAAATCGAACGGCTCGGCGGCGTTTTGGCCGCGGTGGAAGAACGTTATCAGCGCAGTCAGATCCAAAACGCTGCGCATCGGTATGAACAACAAATTTACGACGGGACTCGCCCGATCATCGGGTTGAATCGCTATCGTGACGGCGCCGAAGAAATTCCGGACGTGAAACTTGCGCGCACGCCGCGCAGCAAACAGCAGTTGCAGGTCGATCGGCTTGCGAAATTCAAAAAGAAAAACGCGGAAAAAGCCAAACCCGCTCTGGACAAACTCGCACAGGCCGTCGAGCAGGGTGAAAACTTCTTCCCGCCGCTCCTTGAAGCGGTGGAGGTCTGCTCGTTGGGTCAAATCACCGGGCGTTTGCAAGAAGTCGTCGGGCGCTTTCGCCCGATGGTGTAACGCTGTCTGCCAATGTGGGAGGGGCCTTAGCCCCGACCGCTCGTGAAACCAGATCCTCACTCGCGAAATCTCCGCCTCCATCGACTCAGCGACACGTCCGCAACATTTTTTATCACCAAGTCGCTCCTTCCAAAGAAAACCGTTTTAGATGAAGCGGCGCGAGAAATCATCGTTTCAGCATTTGCGTTCGCCGTTGGCCAGCAGCGCATTTACCTCCGAGCGTTCGTCGTGATGCCAGATCATTGGCATGCGCTGTTCGCTTTGCGTGAGCCGTGGACTCTGCCGAAATTTATGCACCACATGATGAGTTATGTGGGTGGCAAGACAACCACGCTCCTGACAAATCACAAAACATCGTGGCAGGACGGCTACTACGAGACGCGCGTCAAGACCGCAAAACAATTCAAGTTTGTCACTTATTACATTGAACAAAATCCGGTGGTGAAAGGACTGGTTGAAAGACCTGATGACTGGGACGCGAGCAGCGCAAAAAGAACAGATTTAGTGACAGACCCGTGGCCTTGGCTGCTTGACGGAGATTAAGGTGGAGTCGGGGCACTAAGGCCCCTCCCAAATTCTCAATTCGCGATGGCCGGCAAAGCATACATCGGCACCAGCGGCTGGAATTATAAAAGCTGGCGCAACGGCTTCTACGGCGACACGCCGCAGAAACGATGGCTCCGTTTCTGTGCGGAGCGTTTCAGCGCCATCGAGGTGAACGGCACCTTTTATAGGCTACAGGAGAAAAGCACCTTTAAGAAATGGCGCGACGAGACACCGACGGGATTTCCTTTTGCCGTCAAAGGACACCGTTACGTCACGCACAACAAAAAGCTGCTCGACGTCCAAGAATCAGTGATTCGTTGTCGCGAATCGGCATCGCCCCTGGGCGAGCGGCTCGCCGCTGTCGTCTGGCAGCTTCCGGCATTTCTGAAGAAGAATTTCGGACGGCTCGAGCAGTTTTTAGAGGATCTGCAGCACTGGAAAAGTGCGCGGCACGCAATCGAGTTTCGTCACAAATCGTGGTTCGATGAAGAAGTAGCCGAATGCCTCAAGCGCCACAAGGTTGCAGTCTGCATGTCCGACGCGCCGGACTGGCCGATGTGGGATCGAGGGACGACAGATCTCGTTTACATCCGCCTCCACGGTCATACGAGGAAGTACGCATCAAGCTACAGCAAGGCCGCACTCAAAAAATGGGCGACCCGTATCCGGCGCTGGCTACAAGAAAACCGTACCGTCCACGTTTACTTCGACAACGACGCCGAAGGCGCTGCCCCGCGAAACGCGCTGACACTTCTGGAGATGCTAGGTTGAACACAGTCGGCACCGGATTGCGGAATGCCACCGGTTCATTCAGTTTGCACGCGCAAGGCGAAAGCGACGCGAGGACGCGTTCGCACTCCGAAAGCTGGCGCGAAAAGGAATTTTGCACGAAGTGCTTTTGGAATGCGGGGCGTCTTCGCACCGCTTTTGATTTCCGTTTCACGCTCTGAATTGGTATGACAAGTCGGATACGAGTTGGTCGCGATTGCTCCGACCAACTTCGATTATGGTGACGTCGCGTCGGTTCTTGATCGCGTTGATGAATGGATTTGGTCGTACGCTGATCGTGCCAAGTACCGGGACATTGATCTCCAGCGCCTCATTTACGGCGTCGCAGAAGACGCGCGACCGGATTTCCATCGGACCGATCTCGTCGATAACAACAAGGTGACGCGCAGCGACGGCTCTGCGCACTGCGGCGACACCGATGGTCTCGAGTCCGGACAGGTCGAGTCCGTATTTTCCTATGCGGTTCGCTGTCTTGAAATCAACATGAGAGAGCACAGTCTCTTCACCAGCGAGCGTGACGATTTTGAATCCGACGCGCGCACCACGCTCGCGGATTTCCTCGGTATAAAAACCGCCGGCAGCTCGCGCCAGCTCATTCACGACGCGCTTGATCAGCGTTGTCTTTCCACACCCTGGACGACCTGTGAGCAAAACTTTCCTCGTCATCGGTCGCTGCTTGAATATCATTAACACCGGTTCTTCAGACCGGTGGTACGAGCATGCAAATAATTTAGCCGTTTTAACGGCTTCTGTTCCGAACTGGCAGGTATAAAACAAAAGCCGTTGAAACGGCTGTTTCTGCTGAGGACGTGCTACCACCTGGCTGAAGCCAGGTGTTAATCAGATTCTCTTCTGGCGATGCGCGCAAAACCAGGCGGTGCGTCCGCCGATCGTTGCCGATCTC
>JBGPNR010000319.1:0-2750 GCA_041487635.1 Candidatus Udaeobacter sp.
CAGCATTTTAAGCGCATCCACGCCGTGATGGATGCCGCTGGTGGCAGCCAGGTTTGCGCCGATCCGGCCGTACAAAAGCGCAATCCAGCGCATCGGCAGCCGCATCGCCATTGGCGTGCTGAGAAGCACGTTAGGGCTGACCTCGAGCGTCTCGAGTTCGATGTCCGGTTCGTAAAAGCGGTTGAACAACACCAGTGCGTCGGCGCCGTTTTGATCGAGGCGCCGCGCAAAGCGGGAAAGATTCGTAAAAAATGGGCTGAGCTTCACGGCCACCGGGATTTTCAACAGTGCCCTTATCGATGCGACAATCGCCAAGTAATCGGTCTCGATGTCGTCAGCGGTGCGGTCCGGATCGGTCGGCACCGTGTAGATGTTCAGTTCGAGTGCATCCGCGCCGGCTTGTTCAATTTGCCGGGCGTACCGTTGCCAGCAGCCAAAGGTTGAGCCATTGAGACTGCCAATGATCGGAATATGCACTGCAGCTTTTGCCTTCGCGATATGATTGACATACGCCTCGGGATCCACTTTGAATTCCGGCTCGTCCGAAAGATCGGTTAGCGCGTCGGATGAAAATTCCCCGCCATTCCCAGACGCTCGGCGCAAAGTGTGTTTCCCGGGACGAAGTTGTTCTTCAAAGAGCGAATGGAAAACGACTGCCGAAGCGCCGGCGTCCTCCATTCGCTTGATGTTATCGAGATCTTCCGATAGCGGTGACGCCGACGGAACGAGCGGCGTCCGCAGTTTAAAACCGAGATAAGTAGTGGCCAATTTCATGGGATTGCCTCCAAGGTTGATCTAAATGCGTTGTCATTGGGCAAATCATAGTCGCGGCCGCGTCCACCGATGTACCGCGTTTGCGTTTTGCTGTGCAGTTATTGCGCAGGGCTTAGTGACTATGGGTAAAGCCACTGCTTTCGCCAGCCTTCCCGCGTGCGTTCGTAAACGATCCGGTGATGCCGGCGAAATGGCTTTCCCATCCAGAACTCGATCCGCTCAGGCGCGACGCGAAAACCGGACCAGAATGGCGGGCGCGGGATTTTTCCGATTCCAAATCGCAGGGCGGCCTTAACAACTTCGGCTTCGAGCTCAAAATAGCCTTGCATCGGTTGTGATTGTTTCGATGCCCACGCGCTGATCTGACTCAACCGCGGCCGTGTCGCAAAATACGCGTCAGCTTCTTCGTCACTCACTACTTCGGCGCGGCCGCGCACCCGGACCTGCTTGTCGAGCGGCATCCAATAAAAGCAGAGTGCCGCACGCGAATCGCGCAGCAGTGATTGCGCTTTCGGGCTCTCCATGTTCGTGAAAAAAACAAAACCGCGCTCGTCCACGCTTTTTAGTAAAAGCAGTCGCGCATCCGGATAGCCATCGGGATCAACTGTCGCTACTGTCATTGCTGTTGGTTCTTTCAATCCGGAACCACCTGCTTGTTCTAACCACGTTTGGAACAACGCGATTGGATCGTCGGCAGTGGGCGACGCTTGCCTAATCGAGTTTTGAGTTGTGTCGCCACCATTTGATATACGAGCCATCCTTGCCCCTAAACTTCCGCTGCGGGATACGTCTCGAGCGCCCGCATGTATTGCGCGCGTTCGAACGCGCCCGGGTCCGGACAATTTTTCTGGCTCATGCTGCCTTTGAGTTGCTCCACCGATTCGTATTCGTGTTCTTCCATCCATTCCCGCATCTCACGTTCGATCACGCGAATGTGATCGATGCCGCGGCGCAACAGGATTGAACAAAGCATTGTTACATCGGCGCCGGCCATTAACATTTTCAGCGCATCAGTCGCGCGATGGATTCCACTGGTCGCCGCCAGGTTCGCGCCTATACGTCCGTAGAGCATGGCGATCCACCGCATCGGCAAGCGCATCGCCATCGGCGTGCTCAACAGCACGTTGGGCGAAATCTCCAGGGTCTCCAGTTCAATGTCTGGCTGATAGAAACGATTGAAGAGCACCAGCGCATCGGCTCCCTCGTGGTCGGCGCGGCGTGCGAACCGCGCGAAGTTCGTGAAGAACGGGCTGAGCTTAACCGCCACCGGTATTTTCAACTGCGCTTTGATCGCGGCGAGAATGCTGAGGTAGCTCGCTTCGATATCTTCGCCGCTAATGTCCGGATCACTTGGAATAGAGTAAATGTTTAACTCAAGCGCATCAGCGCCCGCTTGCTCGATCTGCTGGGCGTAGGCCAGCCAACCCCCAAGCGTCGAGCCATTGAGGCTCCCGATAATTGGGATCTCCACCGCCGCCTTCGCTTGGGCAATGTGCTCGAGGTACGCTTCCGGCCCGATCTTGAACTCGGGACGAACAGGAAAATAGGTCAGCGACTCCGCATACGATTCCGTGCCCTGTTCAAGATAATAGGCTAGGTCATGATGATCGCGGCGAATCTGCTCTTCGAAAAGTGAATGGAACACCACCGCCGCAGCGCCGGCGTCTTGCATTCGTTTGATATTGTCGATCTTTTCTGACAGCGGCGATGCCGAGGGCACGAGCGGTGTGCGCAACTTAAAGCCGAGGTATCTGGTCGTTAGGTTCATGGGTTTGGTGTTGGGTTGAACTTTCTAGTGGCTAGGAATTCGTAGAACGCGCGGCGCGCGTTTATGTCAGCCTGCGCTTGAGCAAGCAATTCCTTCGCAGCACGCGGCTCGCTTTTTTCGAGCATCTTGAACCGGTTCTCCAGTTTGAAGTAATCCGCGACTTTCATGCGCGGCCCGGCGGAATCGAGTTTTAATGGATTTTCTCCGA
>JBGPNR010000320.1:0-2745 GCA_041487635.1 Candidatus Udaeobacter sp.
CAACAAGACCGCAGGGCACAACCTGGACGTTTGTTTCGGCGACGAGCATTCCCAACCCATGTTTGAATGGCATCATCGAGCCGGTGCGACTGCGTCCGCCTTCCGGAAAGATGATGAAGATCGCTCTTTCTTCTTGTAATTTCCGGCGCAGATCGGCCAGGGCGTGCGGCCCGCAATTTTTCCGCCACATTGGCAAGGCGTTGAGCATGATTGCAGAGAACGTGCTGGTCACAGTGCTTTGAAAGAAAACGTCGCCTGCGGCGATGGGAAAAACGCGCTCGCGGTGGCGCGGAGTGAGCGCTGCTCCAAGAGCCAGTGCATCGAGATGACTGCAATGATTCGCGACGAGCACAAATGGCCCGTGCGCCGGCAGCTTTTCACGGCCGG
This sequence comes from Candidatus Udaeobacter sp., assembly GCA_041487635.1. GTDB lineage: Bacteria > Verrucomicrobiota > Verrucomicrobiia > Chthoniobacterales > UBA10450 > Udaeobacter. Next base: position 388 of record JBGPNR010000320.1, read on the forward strand.
TAATCTTGAGTCGATGTGCGATGGCGAAATAAGTTCGCAGCAGGGAAAAACAAGCGTGATGCGCGAAGCTCTCGAGCAAACCGCTTTCGCGTCGTACACTTCGGAAGCGCTCTGCCGGCGTTAGGCCCGTATCACGCGCTGGTTGGAGTTGCCAGGGGTCCACCGATTCTTAACCTCCAGTGAAAATTCGCTCCGGCTGACCCGCTGCGAAACCGACAAAATAATTGACGTAGTGAAAGACAGCGGGCGCGACGAGAATCAGGCTGTCAAAGCGATCCAGCAAACCGCCGTGACCTGGAATGAGCTTGGCAGTGTCTTTGAGACCGAGATCGCGCTTGATCGAAGAGAGCATCAGGTCGCCGAACTGGCCAACTACGCTGATGATGATGCCAAGGCCAATCAAACGAATTGCGCTGTCGAGTGCCGTGTCCCTCCAAATGAAATGAGCGATCACTGCCACGAGCGGCGTTGTTAAAACGAGGGCGCCGAGTGCGCCACCAACCGTTTTGTTCGGGCTGGTATTGGGAACAAATTTCCGATGCCCAAAAAGATGGCCACAGATGTAGGCAAAAATGTCATTCAATTCCACGGAGCAAAGGATGAGCAAAAGTATGGGGCGATAGTTCCAATCGTTCGCCATATAGCCAAGATGGCCGAGGCCGCTTCCAAAAAGAGCAAATCCGAGGACACCCAAGCCGACGCGTTGGATATATCCTTTCGGTTGGTCAGCGATCAACCCGCCGATAGCGATCAATGCGACTGTCAACGGGAATAACGCAACAAAGAGTCGATACCAACTGTCCAGTTCGGCAAAAGTAAGGAAGAGAATACCGATAACGACGATGAGACTGATCGTTCGTTCTCGAAACAAACCGGTGATTCGAGCGTATTCGCGATAACAGAGAAAGCTGAGCGTGGCGACTGCGACAATCGTCCAGAAAGCGCCCGCGAGAATGGGAATGAGAATCAACAACACCAGCCAAATCCAGGAGCGATAGCGATCCCAAAGTTCCTTTCTCTTGTCGGCCGTGCTCTTAGCCGCTCGGGTCGTCCTGAAAATCAGAAGCGGTGCTAACAAAAGCAAAGCGGCCACTGCGAGCGTCAGCACGACGGTCACCGGGTCATCAAAAGCATGACGAAACCCAAACAGCCGTTGCCACGTCGCGTTGTTCATCTCAAGGCATGCGCGATTCGATTGAGCCTTCGGGCAATTGTGATACAGCAGCCGACGATTATCACTCCAAGGCCAAGGCTCATCCCCCCAACTTCGAGCTCATCGAAATGCAAAATCTGCCATGGTCGCGGCACCGCGGCGGAGTACAGGCAAATCACAGTGATAACCAGCATTCGATGTTGCTTTGCCATCGGCCCGCAAAACTCGTTGGACGCACCTGCGATTTTTCCAGCAGCCCGAACATAGGCTGTGAAGATCGCCAGAATGGTTGCAACGTATCCAAGCGTAACGTTTCCGCCCCAGGCAAAACCTGCACCAATGAATACTGCCGCGTCGGAAACACGATCGGGAATCTCGTTGTAAAGTTCTCCTACTTTTGAAGCGCGACCGGATTTGAGCGCTACCATCCCATCGAGCATGTTCGCGGTGAGACGCAGTTGCGCGCCGAGCGCGGCAACAAGCCATAAGATTCGATAGTCAGAAATTGAAGTCAGGCCGAGGGCTATGCCTGCCACAATACAAGCCCACATGCCCGCGATTGAAATTGCATTCGGTGAAACATTTCGTGCAGCAAGCCACGCAGTCGCTGCCTGTGCCCATTTTCGATTACGTGTGGCAATCGGGCGACGATCGATGAGTTCCGCCGCTGGTTCGTTCATCGTTGAAACACATAGCAGGCCTGGAGAATAATAACCAGATGACAACTCGCGAGCGCGTTGCCCAGCTTTTGAAAGCCTGGCCGAAAGTATACCCAAGCGCGCATTGTGAGCTGGATTTTCGCAACCCGCTGGAACTGCTGGTGGCCACAATTCTCTCCGCCCAATCCACTGATAAGCGGGTCAACATGGTCACGCCTGCTCTGTTCAGGAAATATCGCACCGCGAAAGATTATGCCGACGCGCCGCAGGCCGAGTTGGAAAACGCGATCAAATCCACTGGCTTTTATCGCAACAAGACCAAAAGCATCCGCGGTGCAATGCGCGCAATCGTCGAGAAACATGGCGGTAGAGTCCCTGACACGATGGACGAGTTATGCGCCTTGCCGGGCGTTGGTCGCAAGACTGCGAACGTGGTTCTCGGCAATGCATTCCACAAGGACGAAGGAATCGTCGTGGACACACACGTGATCCGTCTATCCCAGCGGCTTGGCCTCACCAAGCACAAGGATCCAAAAAAAATCGAGC
>JBGPNR010000321.1:0-2735 GCA_041487635.1 Candidatus Udaeobacter sp.
TATCGATTTCGTCGAGATGTATGTTCATAGGACCTTTTGTCTTCCACAGATTTACGCAGATTTACACGGATTCAGGCAAGCTCGATTTTTCAATCTGCGAGAATCCGCGACATCTGTGGATCATTTTCATGCAGATTTCAAAATATGTTTGATGCCTCGGACGGGGATAACGACCCAGGTCGGGCGATGATTTAGCTCGTAGCCGATTTCGTAAACGGCTTTGTCGAGCAAATAGGCTTCGAGCATGATTTGAAGGTCTTCGCTGGTTTTCGGGATGAAGATCGCACCGGTCGTCGTACTCAGATAGCTTTGCAGAAAGACGCTGCTCATCTGGCGATACCAGAAATCGGCCCAGCGCTCCAGGAAGGGCACGTCTTCTTTGCGCATCGCCGGCTGCCAAAGCGCGCTGTAAGCGGCGTACTGGAAGGAGCGCATCATCCCGGCGACATCACGCAGAGCGGAACGTTTCAATTTACGTTCGCTGAGCGCGCGCGCGGGTTCGCCTTCGAAATCAAGAATGACAAAATCTTTCCCGGTATAAAGCAACTGTCCGAGATGATAGTCGCCATGGATCCGTATTTTTGCGGCGTTCGCGCGGCGGTCGAGCAGTCGCTTTTCGCGCGCCAATATTTCTTGCTCCGCGGCAAGCACCTCCTTCGCTTCATCTCGAAATGCCCGGGAGAGGTCCGGCAATTTCTTTCCCAGAAGAGTAAACGTTCGCCGCAACGTTGTGCGCATTGTCTGGTAAACTGAACGCTGCGCCATTGCGTTGAATGGTTCAGGCCGGAACGCAGGATCATCCGGGCATGACGCAAGCGCGAGGTGCAATTCGCCGGTGCGTTGCCCAAACAGCTTTACTTTTTCAGGGTAAACACCGCCGATTAGCTCATTCAGCAGCACACCCGGTGGCGCGCTTTCATTCTGAAGATCGGCCTTTCGCTCTAGTACCCGTTCATAATAGCGACCCACCGCGTCCACACTGCGCGTCCAAACGTCGCCTTCATTCGCAGCAGCGCGTTGTAATAGGCATACGACAGCCGGCTCTGCTTTTGCGCGGCGATATTCAATCGCACCGACAAATGGAGGCACATTTGGAAAATCCGTCTGTTCTGTCAGGAATCGGTTTATCTCGACATCGGGGTTAAGGCCATCCTCGATCTTGCGATAGAGTTTGAGGAAAAACTTGTTATCGAAGAGTATTGACGAATTACTCTGCTCTCCACTTACGACGTATGAATCACCCGAGGTACCGGTTTGATCTGCGTCGAATCCGCTAGCTATAATGCCAACAAACTCCCCAGCCCGCGCCTTCAGCGCCTGACGGCGCACGATCGCTTCGAATAATTGCGAGCGAAACGTCGTGTCCCAGATAGCGTCGAGCAGAACTGCTCCATTGCTGCCTGCGAAACGTGCAATGACGGCGTGCGGGGCACTCTGGGAAACCGAGCGTGCCACGGCGTTCGAAGCGATTTTTACCGGGATGGCATACGTTTCCGTGGGAGCATCCAGATAGCTGATCTCAATGAACCAGAGTTGCGCGGCGTCCACGTCGGCGGAAATAGGAAGCTGCTCAATCACCTTCAAGTGCCGAAGTGTTCTCGCCTTGGAACCGAACCAGCGGCAGTTGCGGATATACGTGGGCAAAATTTCGCGCTCCAGCTGTTCGCGCTGACCATCGTGAAGCAGGACCTCCAGCTGGGCCGCCGCTTTGAGCGTTGGCACAACGCGTTTCTTCAACGCGCGGCGAGCTTCTGTCGGCGCTTGTAGCGCGAACCAATAATAGGCATGCGGTCCAAGCGTGATGACGTAGCGCGACTTCCTGATCGGGCGAAACAGGTTTCGACTGAAAACCTCCATTGGCACGCATCCCGCAAAGCGCGAAAGATCCAACTCCGCCGATTGCGCGAACCGCGAAAGATTCGCCACCACTACTATGGTTTCGTTTTTCCAGCGGCGAAGGAACGCCAGAACTTTCGCGTTATCCGGGTAGAGAAACTCCAGAGAGCCGCGTGAGAACGCCTTGAAGTTTTTTCGCATGGCGATGACTCGGCGCGTCCACCACAGGAGAGAAGAGAGATTTTTCTGCTGGTTCTCGACGTTGACGGCTTCGTAATGATATTCGGGATCGATCGTCACCGGCAGATAAAGCTGCTGCGGGTTCGCTCGCGAAAATCCCGCGTTGCGGTCCGGGCTCCATTGCATCGGGGTGCGGCAACCATTGCGATCGCCCAGATAAAAATTGTCTCCCATGCCGATCTCGTCTCCGTAGTAGATGATGGGAGTGCCGGGCATTGAGAACAGCAGCGTGTTGAGCAGCTCAATTTTGCGGCGGCTGTTTGCAAGCAGCGGAGAAAGTCGCCGGCGGATGCCAAGATTAATCCGCGCATGTGGATCGGTGGCGTAAACCCGATACATGTAGTCGCGCTCCTCATCCGTGACCATTTCGAGAGTGAGCTCGTCATGATTTCGTAGAAACATCGCCCACTGACAGTTCTCGGGGATCGCCGGAGTCTGCTCCATGATGTCGATCATCGGAAAGCGATCTTCCATCTGCAGCCCCATGAACATGCGCGGCATGAGCGGAAAATGAAAACTCATGTGTGACTCGTCGCCTTTGCCAAAATAAGCGGCCGCGTCCTCCGGCCATTGGTTGGCCTCTGCAAGCAGCATGCGGTTCGGGAACTTCGCATCGACGTGAGCTCGCAGCCTGCGCAGATATTCATGCGTCTCAGGCA
>JBGPNR010000322.1:0-2697 GCA_041487635.1 Candidatus Udaeobacter sp.
ATCTTCACTGTGGTGACGGATGACAACGCGATGCGAAATATCTTCGCAGGAACCGGCGACAACCTGTTGATTAACGCGCGTGGAAAACTCTTCATTAATTGTGCGACGATTTCGCCGCAGGTGCACGTCGACGTTGAAAAACTGGCAAAAAAAGCCGGCGCGGAAACGCTCGAAGCGTGTATGGCCTCGAGTATTACACAGGCGCGGGAAGGTAAGCTCTATCTAATGTGCGGCGGAAGGGAGGAGACATTCCGCAAAGCTGAACCCATTTTGAAAGAGTTGGGCTCAGTGGTGCGATTTGTCGGCAAAGCTGGCGAAGCCGCCAAGGTAAAAGCGCTAGTGAACATGGTGATGAATATTAACACGGCAGGTCTGGCTGAAGGTCTCGCCCTCGGCGCAGCGCTTGGTCTCGATCTCAATATGCTTCGTGCAGTTTTTTCGCAAACCGGCGCGAACTCGCGCGTACTCGAGACCGACGGCGAAGACATGCAAAACCGCGAGCACAGCTGCTTTTTCTCTGCTGCGCACGCGGCGAAAGACAGTGGCATCGCGCTCGAGCTCGGGCGCAGTCTCGGTCTCGATTTACCGCTGGCGGGCGCGACCAAGGAACAATACGACCGGATGGTCGCAGAAGGCCTGGGAGAGCTCGATAAATCCGGAATCGCCGAGCTCACCTTCAAAGATCGCCATAAACATTCCGGGAATCGCGTGTGATCGTTTGGGCGTAATTCGCTCGGCAATTATCGGCAGCGTGGAATCGATACTGCGTCTCTCGTCACGCTCAAGCTAAAGAGCAAAAAAGGCGCACTTCGTCTCAAAACCTTTCAGTTCGAATTCGCCAAGCGCACGCACTGGAACGAGTTCTCTGAGTTTCGTGTGCGCCGCTTCGCTCAGTGCGCAAGGTTCGCCTAGCGAACTAGCCAGTTTCTCCAGGCGAAAGATCAGATTCAGTTCGCCTCCCATCAAGCTTTCCTCTCCCATAGAGGCAACCCCTCCGATGGCGACCGCCCCGAAATGAACAACGAAGCGAAATTCCGGCCATTTTTGTCGTTGCAATTCTTTGAGCGCGGAGATTACCGCCACAATCTCCTCTGGGCTCGTAGAGGCGTCCGGCCAATAGGCAAGAAAACCATCGCCGAGATATTTGTTAATTATTCCGTGCTGATTCTCGATGATCTCCTTGCACGTGAAAATCCAGGCTCCGAGCAGAACATCCAGGTCCTCGCTCTGCATCCGGCGGCTGAGTGGCGTAAAACCACGAATATCCGCAACAAGAAGCCAGCATGGAATATTCTCGATTTCCCGCAGCGTTCGTTGCACCACATCGCTTTTGTACTCCTCTGAAATGCCGAGTGGCTGCCGGAGCGTGAGAACCTGATCTCCGATTGTGATTTGATCGCCGTCGCTTAGTCGGACAGGGTAATGAATGCGCCGCTTGTTCAAAAAAGTTCCGTTGCTGCTGCCGAAATCGATCAACCAAAGTTCGCCGATATTTTGCAGATGGATGAGCGCGTGCCGGCGCGACACTTTGGGAGATTCCAGCACGATCGTGTTAGCGGCGGTCCGTCCGAGGGAACAACTGCCACGGATCGGATGGCGTGTGCCATCGGCCGCTTCCAACCATGCACCTTCCTCTGGGGGGACGTTCACGCGGAAACACTCTACCAAGAAGTGATGATCGAGGCAACGTACCTCAAATCAGAAGACGCGCGTGCGGACTGGCATAAGCCCGAACAGGGGTTGTAGAAGGAGCCGTTCCAGCTATAACTTCCGGCCTACCTTAATGATGTATACTTGCTCAAAGTGAGTACGGAACGCGCAGGCGACGTGATAGGCGCAACGTCGCGTGAGTTTGTTGGCGGACAAAAAGTTTTTGGCCGTTACACGCTAATCAAGGTCCTCGGACGAGGCGGAATGGGAATTGTCTGGCTGGCGCGCGATGAACACCTGGAGCGCGATGTCGCGCTGAAATTTCTTCCCGATCTGATGATTCACGATCGTTCGATGTTTGATGAGCTCAGGCGTGAAACGAAGCGCTGCCTCGAACTGACTCATCCACACATTGTTCGGATTCACGATTTCCTCCATGACGAACGCGCTGGCGGCATTTCGATGGAATATATCGATGGAGAAACGCTATCGAACTTGCGAGCCGAAAAAGAGCAGAGGGTCTTCGAGCCGGATGAGATTACTACCTGGATAAGTCAGCTTTGCGACGCACTCGATTATGCGCATACGCGCGCGAACGTCATCCATTGTGACTTGAAGCCCGCGAACTTGATGGTGAATCAGCGCGGCGACCTAAAGATAACGGACTTTGGTATAGCCCGCAGTCTGACCGATTCGGTAAGCCGGTTAACGATCGAGCAAGGTCGAAGCGGCACGCTCATTTATATGAGCCCGCAACAGCTAAACGGCGAACGCTGTACGCATCTCGATGATATTTATTCATTAGGCGCAACGATCTACGAATTGCTGACGAGCAAGCCGCCCTTCTATTCGGGGAACATCGATCGACAGATTTGCGAGCGAGTTGCTCCTTCGATGACGGTGCGGCGCAAGGAATTGGATATCGAGCCCGCGTTGGTTCCACAACTTTGGGAAGATGTGGTGGCAGCATGTCTGGCAAAAGATCCGTCGCGGCGTCCGCAATCGGCCGCAGAGGTTGCGCAGCGGCTGGGAATTACTCCAGCCCAG
>JBGPNR010000323.1:0-2695 GCA_041487635.1 Candidatus Udaeobacter sp.
GGGAAGGAGACGACGCCGGGCCGCTCTACATACTTGAGAAAGGACGGGCCCGCGCCTTCGCAGGTGTGGATGGACGCCAGCGCAATCTGGCCTTTTATCGCGAAGGCGATTTCTTTGGTGAATTATCAGTCTTGAACGGATCGCCGCGCGCAGCGTCGGTAGAGGCATTCTCTGATTGTCAGTTGCTTTCCCTTCAATCGAAATCGGTCCAAGACTTACGGCGCCGGTTTCCTGAATTTGATAAACTACTCAACGAGCGGCTCGCACTTTACCAGGCAAAAAGGGAGGCGCGAATTCCGATCGATTTCACAACCGAACTGCTTCCTGCGGAAACGCAGGTGCACGACAAAGTGGAGTTGGACGGTGAGCAGCCTCCCAGCGACGCTGAGGGCGAAGAAGAGCCGTTCGCAGACGAGCGCGGTTTGTTCCGGAAACGTGGCAAGCGCATCCGCAAAATTGATCATGTGATGCAAATCGACGAGATGGACTGCGGTGCGGCCTGTCTCGGAATGATCTGCCGATATTTCGGACGGAAAGTGAGTCTGCCGCGGATTCGGCAGCTCTGCCACACGGCCACGGACGGCACGAGCCTCAAAGCAATTTCTCGCGCCGCGACCGAACTCGGGCTGGCCGCGCGCGCTTTGAAAATCTCGCTGCGCAATCTCTCGCTCATGCCGCTACCCGCCATAGTGCACTGGGAGGGCAACCACTGGATCGTGCTCTACGATGTCGATAAACAGTTTGTGCGCGTGGCTGATCCCGCGGTTGGGTTGCGGAAACTTCCGCGCCGCGAATTCGAAGCGAACTGGACAGGGTATGCGGCACTCTTCGATTACACGCCCGCATTCGAACAAACTCCGGAAAGCAAGTCAACGCTTGCGTGGGTCCTTCCATTTCTTGCGCGATTTAAGGTGATCTTGCTTCAGGTGCTGGGGCTGGCCATCGCCGTCAGCTTCCTTCAACTGCTCTTCCCGGTGTTCACGCAAGTGGTGGTCGATAAGGTCATTATCGAAAACGATCTGGGCCTGCTGAAGACGATCCTGCTCGGAATGCTTGCCGCGATCATCTTCGTGCAGCTCTCCACTCTCGCGCAGGAATATCTGCTGGCTTTTGCGGCAGTGCGCCTTGATACGACCGTTCTCGATTTTTTAAGCCGGAAACTTCTCTCCCTGCCGATGACTTATTTCACGAGTCGCCGGACAGGCGACATTCAACGCCGGCTCGATGGTGCGAGGCAGGTTCGGCAATTTGCCGTCCAACAAGGAATTGGCGCTTTGCTGGCAGTAGTTTTTCTTGCAAGCGCAGTGATTCTGATGGCGATGTACAGTCCATTGCTCACCCTCGCGTTTCTGGCAACAACGCCGATTTATGTGGGGTTGATGATTTTTTCCGTAAAGGTCCTTCGTCCGCTGTATCACGGGGTGGAAGAAAGCCAGGGGAAATATAGTTCGCATCAGATTGACGCCATCAAAGGCATCGAGGCAGTGAAAGCGGCATCAGCCGAGAATGCCTTTCGTGACGCCATGCTGAACGAGTTTCTCTCCGTCTCACAAAAACTTTTCAAGGCGACCTTCATAGTAATGTCGTACGACAGCGTTCTGCAGAGCATCGGTCTCCTCTCCACAGCGATTTTCCTGTGGGTGGGTGCCACGCAAGTGATTAACGGACACTTGAGCGTTGGCGGTTTTGTCGCGTTCAGCTCACTGACGGCGATGGCCTACGCAGGAATTTTGCGCGCGCTCGGAGTTTGGGACAACCTGCAAAACGCCGCCGTCCTCCTGAATCGGCTGAATGACATTTTCGAGCAGGAACCCGAACAGGGCCATGATCGTTCCCGACTCGTCCCGGTGCAGAGCCTCGAAGGGCACCTCCAACTTCGGGGAGTTAGTTTCAAATACGGCGGCCCCGAATCGCCCGATATCTTGAAGAACATCACCCTCGACCTGGCGCCGGGGCGCATGGTGGCATTCGTCGGTCGCAGCGGCTGCGGGAAAACGACGCTCATCAAATTAATAGCTGGGTTGTTCGAGCCTACCGAAGGGGCCATCTTTTTCGACAATGTCGACCTAAAGACTCTCAATTATCGCGACGTGCGCCGGCACATCGGAATAGTGCTTCAGGAAAATCACATGTTTAACGACACGATCGCGCGCAATATTTCGTTTGGCGATCCGGAGCCGGATCTCGACCGGGTGCTTTCGGCTGCCCAAGCCGCCGCGGCACACGAGTTCGTTATGCGTCTTCCGCTTGGTTACGAGACGAAGATTGGCGAATCGGGCCTTTCTCTTTCAGGTGGCCAGAAGCAGCGCATCGCAATTGCGCGGGCGATCTATAATAATCCGCCAGTGCTCATTTTCGATGAGGCAACCAGCGCCCTCGATACAGAGTCGGAACGCGCGATTCAGGAAAATCTCGGTCGATTAATGGCAGGTCGCACGACGATTGTAATCGCGCACCGCTTGAGCACGATTCGCGAAGCTCATTCCATCGTGGTCCTCGAACAAGGAAGCGTTGCCGAGATTGGCACGCACGATGATTTGATGGCACAACGCGGTCTATATTATTACCTTTCCAGTCAACAACTGGGGATCTGAGCCAGTTCTTTCATGAGCTCACAATTAACCGAACGCGGTTCACTCGATGTGGAATCCGAGATGCTGCCGCAGGAACCACCGCCCTGGATCATCCGCTCGAC
>JBGPNR010000324.1:0-2611 GCA_041487635.1 Candidatus Udaeobacter sp.
GGTATTCTCTTTCACGACTCCGGTAAACTGTGGGAAAACCAATTCTCCGAAACCGGCTTTGTCATGGATTACGATGAACTCGGTGAATTAGTCGGCCACATTTCCATCGGACTCGAGGTAGTGAATTCACTCTGGCGAAGACTCAGCGCCGACAATGCAGACACGTGGAAAAGTTACTCGCCGCCATCGGAAGATGTGCGCCTGCATCTCCTGCATCTAATTGGCGCCCATCATGGCCAGAAGGAGTTAGGTTCGCCAGTTGAACCGAAGACGCCGGAAGCGATGACGTTGCATTACATCGACAATCTTGATTCAAAGTTGGAAATGTTCGCTGCCGGGTACACAACAGCCCAACCGCTGGCACCGCGAATCTTTGATCGAGTGCATCCGTTGCCTGGGACCCTGGTAAAATCGCTGGAGAAATTTCACCTGGCGTCCGACACGAAAGCGCCATCCGAAGGTCAGCTTCTGTGACGGAATACGAGCGCACACAGATCGGTCACGTGATCATCTGGTCCTTGTTTGTCCCGGCAGTTCTGTTTGCAATCAACGCAACCGTCGGATCATCGCCGCATCGGGAGAGTCTCCTAGTGGTTTCCGTCGTGCTTCTGATTACGCTCGCGCTGTTCTACAAACTCACCATCACGATCAACGAAAAAACTTTGAGTGCGTCCTTCGGAATTGGAATGATCTGCAAACGAGTCTCGGTTGCGAAGATCGTCGCATACGAACCGATCCGGATTCGCTGGTGGTACGGCTGGGGAATTCACCTGACGCCGTACGGCTGGCTTTATAACGTTTCCGGATTGGACGCCGTGGCGATCACGTTGCGCAACGGCCGAAAATTCGCCCTGGGCAGTGATGATCCTCACGGCCTCGCCGCAGCAATTGGGAGCTGCAGTTCCGGAAAATAAGACTACACCGTCGCTTGGGTAGCGCACGCGTCTCGCAGCACCTAGTTTGCGAGACACTATTCTGGGGAGCACAGGCTGCCAGCCTGTAGTTGCCGGCAGCCCTGCCGGCAACATCATTGGACGCGGAGTTCTGCGGTGACGCCGTTTCCCGGCCTCGGCAAGCTGCCGAGACCAGCAGGCTAGCAGCCTGCGCTCCCCAGCACGCAAGATGCACGCGCTATTCTACTGCAGCTCGCGGAACCAACGCAGCGCGATCGACGTTTGCGCGTCATTGACTTCATGGCCGCCGTGGAAAGTCCCAATTCGCATTCGGTGGAACCCTGTTCGCTTAATTGAACCGGCGACGGTGTATTGCTGCTCGACGGTCGCGATCCTGTCGTCGCGCCCAGCGCTGATGTAAATTGGCGTGTTAAGAAAATCCGCGCCGGGCCCGATCTTCGCGTAGCCATCGCTCAGATGGTCTTCGTTCGCACCGGTTATATAAATTCCGCCGATGCGACAACCATTCCTAGCAAGCAAAGGCGTTACGTAACCAACACCTTTGCCTCCTCCCGAGAAACCGGCGCACGCGATCGGCCACTTTTCCGACCCGGGAAAACTGCGATGCAGAGCGTGAATCGCAGCGAGTGTCATTGCACCACGCCAGGCGGCAGTGTCGCTTCGCGCATGTTGCGGCCCGTCTCCAGCCAGCAACACCCAGCCTTCGGCAAGTCCGACCCGCCGATAAAAGTCGGCGAGATCATCTCGATTCTGACGTTTGAAATCGCTAGTGGAACAGATCACCAGAACTGGCCAACTCTTTCGTGGATCGAAATTCGCGGGCGTCGCCAGAACAGCGACTGCGTTTGGGGGCACCGCATTGCCTCCCTGCGCAGCCAATGATTTTTCCTGCGCGCTCAGAGGAACATTAGCCTGGACCGTTGAACCTGGAGCGAAGCTCGTGCCAGCAAAATTAAGTGAAGGCGCAGCTGACTCGGCGCTGAACAGTGAGAAGAAATTCAGCGCGACGATCAGCTTGCCAACGAAAAGTAATCTGTTCAACATCGCGGTCGCCGCGGCGACTTGGTTGCGGCGTCCTCGCCGAAACAATCTTTGTTTATGGTTTCAATTCAAACGAAAGTTCGCGACTCGCGAAAGCTTTCGGAGTCGCCAACTCGCCACGGGACGAGTCCGTCCGACTGGCGGACACGCGAGACGCGTGCGCTACCCAATCCTGCGTTTTGCTACCGCCAGATAGGTCTCGTCAATTTCGAACCCGATAAATCTTTTCACACCGCAGCGATGAGCTGCCACGGCTGAATTCCCGATACCGAGAAATGGGTCGAGCATTGTATGCACGCGCAATGTTCCGTGCAGTTTAATGCACCACTCTGCGAGCTGAATCGGGAACGTGGCAGGATGCGGTCGCTCTTTCTCCCGGCTCTGAATCGTTTCGTAGGGAACAAACCACGTGTTACCGCGACAGCGAAGGTCGGTTCCGCGCGTGTGCGACCAGCGGGCGATGTTGCTTTTGTCCTGATATGGAACGCCAAGCGCAAGCCGATCGAGTTCGACGCGACCTGACTTCGTAAAATGAAAAACATATTCGTGGCAATCGTTAAGGAAGCGCTTGGAACTGATTGGTTTGAAATGGCCGTATGTTTTGATTCCGCCGTCGACCCTCACCCGGCGCTTCGCGTCCGGGTTGGGATCGCGAC
>JBGPNR010000325.1:0-2609 GCA_041487635.1 Candidatus Udaeobacter sp.
ACTGTGAATGGATTCGGCCAGCTTGGCGTCGATTGTGTGAACCCGAACAACCCGGGTAGCACACCTCAGGGTACTAGCGCACCTGTGCCTCATAGCGCCATGCTGAATCGCAAAGTGGAGGCATTGGAAGCCACTGTCGCGGAGTTGAGGGGGCAGCTCAAAGAGCAGGCCGCGCAAATCCAAAAAGTGAGCGCCCAGCTTGAAGTGAGCAAACCTTCGCCGCAAGTAGTCACGAACAAGCCGTAAATCTGCGAAGTGGAACCGCCTTGTGTGTCAAGCACCAAGGCAAATTGGAAAGGCGTTCGCCCCGCGGGCGAACGCCTTTACCATTTCTTCCTGAACAATCAGTAAGCTGCGAGTTGCGCGATTGTAGCGAGGGAGGTTCGCGATCGCACGGGCACGATCATGCGAGGTGCGTGCGCTCCCCGGTGAAGAATCAAAAGAGAATTTCGAACAGCTTAATGCCGTTCCATTTTCCTGGGTGGTTCGGGTCGAATGAAGTGCTCTCCACCCAGGTACCGTAGCGGGCCGGCGCCCATGGGTTGAGCATCTGGAGCGGATTACGGCCATCGCTAAATCCTCGCGGGACAACTCCGGTGACCTCGGGACGTTTTAACAGAGGAGGCGGCGTCTCCATCGCTCGCACCGGTTTTTGCGGACCGATTGGGGCTCTGAATTCTTGCGCCCACGCGGTTGTAACCAGCGCGGCCAGGGTTGCGATGATGAATGTTTTCATATTTTTCCTTTCGTTCCAGACGTGCAAATTCTTGCCCGCACCACACCGTTGCCCACATTATATACTTCGATGGACTACCTTGAAAAGGCCGGACGCGTCCTGGACATAGAAATTTTTGAGCTCAAGCGGCTCCGAAAGCGTCTGGACAAAAATTTCTCCCGCGCGGTCGAGCTGATCAGGGAAACTGTGGACGCGCGCGGCAAAGTCGTTGTTGTCGGCGTTGGAAAATCCGGACACATCGGCGCAAAGATCGCAGCCACTCTCACCAGCAGCGGATCGCCGGCAGTGGTACTCGACTCCTCAAACGCGTTGCACGGCGATCTCGGCATGATCGCAGACGGCGATCTGGTGCTAGCCTTGAGCGCGAGCGGCGAGACAGAAGAAATTGTCCGGATCCTGCCGGCCATTGCCCGGTTCCAGGTGAAGATCATCGCGATGTGCGGCGATCCGAAATCAGTCCTGGCGCAAAACGCCCATCTCTGCCTTGACGTGAACATCGAACAGGAAGCCTGCCCGCTGAACCTGGCACCGACTTCCAGCACAACGGTGATGCTGGCGTTGGGCGACGCGCTGGCAATGGTGTTGCTCGAGGCACGCGGTTTTAACAAGGAAGACTTCGCGAAGTTTCATCCCGGCGGAATGATCGGCCGCAGCATGCTGATGCGCGTGCATCAAATCATGCGACCGCGTGAGGCGATGGCAATTGTTTCTACCGATGCTCCGATCCGCGACGTCTTAAAAGCAATGACTGGCGTGCGCGCCGGCGCTGCGGTTGTGATTGACCAAGATCAGCAATTGCTGGGCATCTTCACACACGGTGATTTCGTGCGCCATTTTCAATCTGATTCGAAGATCGGCGAACGACTCGTGGCAGACCTGATGACATTAAACCCAGTCACCGTGCATAAAGACAAGCTCGCAGTCGAAGTTTTGAATCTGCTGGAGCGCCATCGCATCGATGATCTCGTCGTGATCGATGACGACAACGTGCCGGTAGGAATTGTGGATTCACAGGATTTAACGCGGTTGAAGTTATTGTAGAGCAACCCCGAATGCTTTAGGGGTTGCCGAAGCACGGCAGCCGATACGCCTGCCCTACAATTGCAAAATTGCCGAGCGCGTGTACACTCCGCGCTCCCCCGCTTCAACGCTTTAACGATTCAACATTTTCGATGCCTGCCGCCAACGATCTTCGCAGAGGAATGGCGATCAAATACAACGGCAATCCTGCCATCGTATTGGAAGTGCACCATCGCACGCCGGGAAATTTGCGCGCGTTTGTGCAGGCAATTATTCGCTACATCAACACCGGCAAAAGCGCCGACGTCCGGTTCAGTTCGACCGACAAGGTGGAGCTGGTCGAGATCGAGCGAAAACAGCTCGACTTCAGTTATACGGATCGGGACGAATATCATTTCATGGATCCGGAGACGTACGAAACCATCACGTTGCAAGAAAGCCTGATCGGCGACGCGAAAGCTTATCTGGTAGAAAATCTTTCTGTGCAGGTTCTCTATGCCGAAGGCAAACCAGTGCAGGTTGAATTGCCCGCGTCTGTGAATTTGAAGGTTGTTGAATCTGCTGAAGGCCTCCGGGGCGACACGGCCAGCAACGTCACAAAGCCGGCGAAGCTGGAGACGGGAAAGACAATCAACGTGCCGCTCTTCATCAAAGAAGGCGAAACGATCAAGATCGACACACGCACCGGCGCCTACATGGGGCGCGCGTAATTCTGAGTTCTGGGGAGCACAGGCTGCCAGCCTGTAGTTTCCGGCAGCTTGCCGGAAACATGCACATAGAGGTTATTCGCGTGTCGCACGATGCATCTCGGCAAGCTGCCGAGATGGACAGGCTGGCAGCCTGTGCTCCCCAC
>JBGPNR010000326.1:0-2570 GCA_041487635.1 Candidatus Udaeobacter sp.
GCCAGTCCTTGGTGAATGGGTGATAAGTTCGGCCGGAGCCGGGCTACCGTCCGGAAGGTTTTGATGGCCGATTCAAGTTTATCGACGTGCTCAAGAGAGACGGCCAGATTGTAGTGCGCCTCGCCATAATCGCTCAGTAACTCGATTGCACGCCTGAATTCCCTGATCGCGGCGAGATTGTCGCCCTCACGCGCTAACGCGATTCCCCTCTGGTTGTGTTCACAGGCACGACGGTAAAGATTTGTGGCCGCCTTCGGTTGTGCCGGAGCAAGCGCTGCCTGAAGCCACTGCAACACCAAGCCCAGTCGCGTCGCCATGAGGGTGATCGCCGGCAGTGCCGGCGGGATCCGCCTGGCAGTTCCCAAGTGCGGTGTGCGACCGACGATGGATCGCGTGAAAGCGGCAATCTTTTCCAGCCTCGGGGACGCCGTCATCGGCGCGCGCGTCCTCGATCTTTTTGCGGGAAGCGGCGCTCTGGGGATTGAAGCGCTCAGCCGTGGCGCGTCGTCGGCGATGTTTGTGGAGGAAGACCAGCAATCTGCCGACATCATCGAGAGCAATCTCGGCAAGACAAAATTAACCGGGCGCGTTCGACAGCAGGACGTCTTCCATTTTCTGCGGAATTCCTCAGACATCGAAAAATTTCAGGTCATTTTCGCTGACCCGCCCTACGAAAAAACAAAATCAGGCGAGAATTTCACAGAAAAATTGCTGGCAAATAAAGAATTGGGGCAGTTGCTCGATTTCGCGGGTATTTTTGTATTAGAAAAGCGCCCCGTCGAAACTCTTCCTGAAATGAAGCTGTGGCGCGTAACTCGTCAGAAAACCTACGGCGCTACCGAGGTGCTCTTCCTATGCCAAAGCGACGCGAGGACTCGCCGCACTCCAAAAGCGCTGCGCGCGAAATTATTAAAAAGGTGATTTCCGTTTCGCGAAGCTTTTGGACTGCGACACGTCCCCGTGTCGCTTTCAGTCTGACTGAGAAATTTCCACAACAGTGATTCGCTTCCTTTACAATCTACTTTGGCCCATCGGGCTCTTGTTCTTTTTGCCGGGCTATTTCATGAAGATGGTTCGTCGCGGCGGCTACCGCGAAAAATTCGGACAGCGCCTGGGAATTTACGATCGCGAGCTGCGTGTCCGCCTGTCGAGACAGAGATCGACATGGTTGCACGCGGTCAGTGTAGGAGAAGTCAATATTGCGTTGAAACTAGCCAACGCATTGCGGGCGCTCGAGCCCGACTTGCACTGCGTTTTGACAACGACCACCACAACTGGATTCGCCCTGGCGAACCAAAGCGTCCCATCGTGGATCGACGTCATGTACACGCCGCTCGATTACTGGCCAATAATGCGACGCGCGTTTGCTGTGATTCGTCCCGTGCGGATCGTTCTCGTTGAAGCGGAAGTTTGGCCGAATCTCGCCGCCGAAGCGCACAGGCGTCGTATTCCACTTGCGCTGGTCAACGCGCGATTGTCTCTGCGGTCTGAGCGAAGATACCAGCGGTTCCGATTTTTTCTCGCGCCGATCTTCCGGCTTCTCGATTTGGTTTGCGTACAAGAACCCGAGGACGCTGCTCGATGGCAGCGAATTGGCGTAGAGCGCAGCAGAATCAAGTGCACAGGCAGCATCAAATATGATCCTGACGTTCAAAGCCAAGCCGTAGCTGCGCCTCTGTGGGACGCGTCATCGGTTGGGGCTTCGGATGGCGCCGTACTGTTCGGCGGTAGCACGCATCGTGGTGAAGAGGAAATTTTGGCTACGGTTTTTCTGCGCTTGCGTCAGCAATTTCCGTCGTTGCGGCTGTTCATTGCGCCGCGCCATGTCGAACGGCTGCGGGAAATCCGAGCGCAACTGGATGCGCTGGGGTTGCGTGTTGCGCTTGCCAGCAAGGCGCGCATGGACGGCGAACCCAACAAGGCGGATTGCGTGCTCCTCGATACGACCGGTGAACTTCAACGCTGGTACGATATTGCCACTGTTGTTTTCGTGGGCAAAAGCCTCACGGCGCATGGCGGGCAAAATCCTGTGGAACCCATTTTGGCGGGCAAGCCGGTCGTGTTTGGTCCGCACATGGAAAACTTCGGCATGCTTGCTAGGACCCTTGTCTCAAGAAAGGCCGCGATTCAGGTTCGCGACGCCGATTCACTCGAACGAGCAATTGTTGAACTTCTGCAAGATACCGAAGCGCGGCAGCGCCTTGTCCAAAATGCGCTCGAAGTTTTGAGCACGCACAAAGGCGCAACCGAGCGCGCAGCGACGCTGGTGCACGAAGTTCATTCGGTTCCGTAGCCACGGCGCTGCCCGCCACGCCGGCGCGCAGCGAAGGCGGGTGCGCCGTCTCAATTCGCTCTGGGCGCAAGGTTTGCAACAGTTCGGCAATTTACCTTGCGTGGAAGAATGGAATTCCGATATTGGCCGTCCGGCAGCTGCCGGATGACCCTATCGTCTAGAGGCCCAGGACACCGCCCTTTCACGGCGGTAACACGGGTTCGAATCCCGTTAGGGTCGCGGCGCTGTTTCAAAGTTAAGTCGGGCTTTTTTTGAACATTTAAGAACCATCGGGCCA
>JBGPNR010000327.1:0-2531 GCA_041487635.1 Candidatus Udaeobacter sp.
AACGCGGATTTAATCAGGCTGGCCTGCTTGCAGAATTGCTAAGCGCGCAGACCTCGATTCGTTGCAAACCGCTACTCGACCGGACTCGGTACACGACCACACAAACCGCGCTTGATCGATCCGAGCGCATGGAAAATTTGCATAACGCATTCCGTTTACGAAAAAACGCAGACGTGCGAGATTTGCGGGTGTTATTAGTCGACGATGTTCTTACCACCGGCTCTACATTGAACGAGTGTGCGCGGGTTTTGAAACGCGCGGGCGCGTTCTCCGTCTACGCGGCCACGGCAGCACGCGCATAATTCCCATGGCAATTTTCAAGAAGCCAGCAATCAAGGCGGACGCCGGCAAAAAGCGGGAAATTCCACGCGGCCTCTTTCAGAAGTGCCCCGGCTGTTCGGAAGTCGTGCCGGAAATCGAACTGGCGCAAAATCAACGTGTCTGTCCCCGCTGCGACTATCACTTTGCGCAGCCTGCTAAGGAGCGGATTCAAAATTTGCTCGACTCGGAAACTTTTGTAGAAATGGATGCCGACTTGAAATCCGTGGACGTCTTGCGTTTTCAAGGGATGGCCACGTATAAAGATCGGCTCAAGAAATACCACGAGAGCACGGGACTGCTCGACGCTGTAAGCAGTGGGTACGGAATTCTTGACGGCTACAAGGTGGCGATCGCGGTGATGGATTTCGGTTTTCTCGCTGCGACCATGGGATCAGTGGTCGGCGAGAAAATCACGCGCATTATTGAATACGGCACCGCCCAGCGCTGCGCGGTCGTGATTGTTGCTGCTTCGGGCGGCGCGCGCCTGTACGAAGGAATGTTGAGCTTGATGCAGATGGCAAAAACAAGCGGCGCACTCGCGCAACACGCCCAGGAACGGCTCCCATACATTTCCGTTCTTACAAATCCGACGACTGCTGGAGTCATGGCCAGCTTTGCTTCACTGGGCGACGTTATTATCGCTGAGCCCAAAAGCATGATCGGTTTCGCCGGGCCGCGAGTGATCAAAGAAACCACGCACCAGGAGTTGCCGGAGAGATTTCAGACCGCTGAATTTCTCCAGGAACACGGTTTGATCGACATGATCGTGCATCGCAAAAAAATGCGGGAGCAGATCAGTCAGTTGCTTAGTTACTTCGCTGTTACCCCGTGAACCGAGCTGGCGGGAGCCAAGCGAGATGGACGGGCAAGCCCGCGAGGGTTGGCGCGTCGGGAGATGCGCCGATCAACTATCGAGATGCGCTCGCATGGCTTTACAGCCTCCAGCGCTTCGGGATCAAACTCGGGCTGGAAAACATCCGGAGGCTGTTGGACGAATTATCAAGGAGCGGCGGCTTCCAAGCCGCCGTGGGCGATCTGGAGATCGCCCTTCCTTGGAAGGTCATCCACGTCGCCGGCACAAACGGCAAAGGCTCCGTTTGCGCCATTATCGATTCGATCTGTCGCGCGCAAGGATATCGCACTGGCCTCTTCACATCCCCTCACCTCATCACATTCCGCGAACGGATTCGTGTGAACGGCGAAATGGTTTCCGAGGAGGCGGTCGCCAACGGATTGACCACGATTCGCAATCTGATCGCTGATTGGAACCCGCATCCGACTTTTTTCGAAGTCGCGACCGCGCTTGCGTTGAAATGTTTTTCCGAAGCGAACATCGACGTGGCCATTCTTGAAACGGGCATCGGCGGACGCCTCGATGCGACCAACGCCGTCCAGTCTGATGTCTCAGTTATTACACAAATCGACTTTGATCATGGGGAATGGTTGGGAAACACGCTCGCTGAAATCGCCAGTGAAAAAGCGGGAATTATTAAGCGCGGAATTCCTGTTGTCGCTGCCGCGCAGCGACCCGAGGCCGAAAAGATCATTCGCGCGCGAGCCGCTGACTGCGAAGCGCCACTGCAATTTGTAAACGAATCTTACGACCGCTCGCCAATCGCCTTGCTTGGGCATCATCAAAAACAGAACGCCGCGGTGGCAATCGCTGCACTGCGCGCGGCGAAGGCATGTCCTGAGCTGAGCCGAAGGATCGACGTGGACAACTCGACGATTGCGCGTGGACTTGCGATTATCGATTGGCCCGCTCGTTTTCAGAGCTGGGACGAGCGCACAATTATTGATGGCGCACATAATCCCGCCGCGGCACGCGTGCTCGCCGAGACATGGCGTGAAATTTTTGGCGATCAAAAGGCGACGCTAATTCTTGCAGTTCTGTCCGACAAAAATTTGCGCGGCATCTGTGAAGCGCTCGCACCAATTGCTGATTCAGTTTTTCTTCCCAGGATTCGAAGCCAACGGGCAACTGCCCCGGAAATGTTGGCAAAGATTTTGGCTAACAGCACGCCGCCACTCCCCTACTCTATCACTCCATCGGTCGCCGACGCCCTTGAGCAGGCACGTCAGCGGCCGAACCCAATTCTCATCACGGGCTCGCTACACTTCGCTGGTGAAGTTCTCGCCTTTCTGTGCGGCGAACCCGCGGCCTTCGAAGAATGCACACAATAGGTAGGCCGCGACCGCCGGGCGCGGCG